>JALYSW010000333.1 GCA_030854615.1 Gemmatimonadota bacterium | reverse complement strand
ATTATACGATGGTGAGCTTTCGGAACTGGTCACGCGCATCGCGCCGATCAAGCGTATCGAGCTCGTGCTGTCGGAGCCCGTCCCGCGCGCGCGCCTCGAAGAGTACGGAACGGTTGCGCACTATGCGCCGCCGCGGGCGACGCTCGAGGTGCCACGCGAGACCGCGACGGCAGCGAGTACGAGACTGCTCGCCGACCTCGCGGTCGCAGATCTCTCGATCCAGGATCCACCGATCGAAGAGGTCATCCGCATCGCGTTTGGTGAGACAGAGCAGCAGTCGAGCAGCGATGCGGATCAGCCGCGCGCGGACGTTCGCCGCGCGCCGCCGTGAGCCCCGCCTCCACACGAAGCCCGCTCGCCACCTTCCGCGATCAGTACGCGGAGCTCATGCGCTCGGCCTTCCTCGTCGACCTGCAGTACCGCGCATCGATCCTGATCTGGCTCATCTGGGGAATCACCGAGCCGATCATCTCGTTCGCGATCTGGTGGTCGATCGCCGCTGGCGGTGCCATCGATGGGTACACGAGCGAGGGCTTCGCGCGCTACTTCTTTGGCGTTGCTCTCGTCAATCAGGCGACGCTGTCGTGGGACGCGTGGAACATCGATCGCTGGATCCGCGAAGGGGAGATGAACCATCGGCTCACGCGCCCCATCGCGCCGATTCACGAGGCGATCGCGGACAACATCGCGTACAAGGGGCCGACGGCGACGATCATCCTGGCGGTCTGGATCATCACTTCGATCTTCTGGCCCGCGGTGCGCATTCCATTCGAGCCGGGGCGCTGGGCGCTCGGCATCGTCGCGATCGTACTGGCGGCTGCGATCCGTTTCTTGAACGGATACGCAACGGGACTCCTCGCCTTCTGGACGACGCGAGCGACGGCGCTCGTCGAGCTCCAGTTTGGAATCTCGCTGTTCCTGTCGGGCCGGATAGCGCCGCTCTCGCTGCTTCCTCCGCGCGTCGTGCACGTCGCGCAGTACCTCTGGTTTCCGTACGTGCTCTCGTTCCCCGTGGAGATTCTCACCGGAGCGGTGACGACGTGGCAGCAGTACGCGCGCGGATATGCAGGGCAGCTCGTATGGCTCGCGATCTGGCTGCTCCTATATCTCCTGGTGTGGAGACGCGGCCGCCGGCATTACGGCGCGGTGGGCGGATGAAGAAGATCAGGCATACGCTGGCGGTGCTGCTCGCCTTCTGGAAGCTCAACTGGCTAGAGGAGCTGCAGTATCGCGGGAACTTCGTCGCGAGCCTGCTCGGTACCGTCTTCTGGCTGGTGATGGCGATGCTCACCGTTACGCTGTACTTCGGACACACGACGCAGCTCGGCGGATGGGGATATTGGGATGTCGTCGTGCTGCTCGGAGTGTTCAATGCGCTGACGGGCGTGGTCGAGACCGTGTTGCGCCCCGGAATCGGCCATCTTCCCGCGGATGTGCGAAGCGGTGCGCTCGACCTCGCGCTCGTGCGCCCCGTCGATGCGCAGTTCTACGTCTCGTTCCGCCGACTCGATGTGTGGCGGCTCGCGGATGTCGTGCTCGGACTCGGACTCTCGGCCTATGCGCTCGCGCAGACGGGGAGAAGCGTCGGCGCTTGGCAGCTCGTCTCCTTCGTCGTGACCTTTGCGGTCGCGATCGCGGTGGTCTACGCGATCTGGGTCACGCTGATGAGCTTCTCGTTCTGGTTCGTCGCGGTCGAGAACATGGCGACGCTCTTCGACTCCGTCATCGACGCGGCGCGCTATCCGGTGAGCGCCTACCCGGGCGCGCTGCGATTTGTGTTCGTGTATCTCATTCCCATCGCGTGGACGACGACGATCCCGGCGTCCGCGCTCACGGGACGGCTGAAGCCATCGCTTGCGTTGTGGTCGGTGGTGGTGGGTGTCGCCGCGCTTGGCGCGAGCCACCTGCTCTGGCGAGTCGCGCTCAAGCGCTATACGAGTGCGGGTGGGTGAGAGGCGATCACTCGTTCGGCGGACGACCCATGCTGGGCATGCTCATCTTCGTGTAGCCGGCCGGCACCGCAAACATCGCGTCGGGCACCGACGTCGCCTGCGCCTTCACAGCCAGGAACGAGAGCTTTCCGTTGTCCGTGGCCTTCATCAGCCCGCCCGTCTTCAGGGCCTCGGCGAACTGCGCACCGCCCTCGGTGAAGAACTGTCCCGACAGGCCGTTCGTGAGACGGCTGAGTTGTAGCCCCGCACCCTTGGCGAGGCAGACGTCTCCTTCCTGCGGCTTCCCTTCGTCATCCGTGCCCTTGTAGTGCCAGACCTCGCATGAGATGCCGGCGATGCTCTCGCTCTTCCCGGTCTTCACCGCCACACCGTGTTGCTTCGCAGCCTTCGCTGCAGCGCCGGCGCCGAAATTCGCCGGCAGATCCATGTACATCTTCTGGTCCGGCATGATCACGAAACTCGAAGTTCCCGTGAAGATCATCGCGCCCCCCTCCTGGCCCATCCCTTCGAAGCGAATCTTCGATCCTTTCGTGAACTGCGTCATCGTGTCTGGGCTGCCCGCATGGTTCTCGTACGACACGAATTGCATGATCCCGTCGAAGCTCTGAGCTGAGAGTCGCGTTGCCCCGGCGGCGAGAACGCACGCGGCCGCGAGAGCGAGCATGAGTCGTTGCATGTGAGAAGCACCTCGAGTGGGTTCGCCAGCCCCCCAGTGGACGGGCACCAATGAACACAATGTGCGTACGCTGGTCCGGCCGAGTCAATCGGGGAATCCGAAGGCGATCGCAGCAGCATAACTTCCGGCCATGCACGAGCAACGCATTTCCGGGCGCGTGAGGCGACGTATCATCGGCGGTATCGCGATCCTCGCGGGCGTACTCGCATCCATCGCGTGCGAGCGCACCGTGTCCTCGCTTCCGCAGGGGACTTCGCCCACGATCTCCGATTCGACCTCGAGCTCCGTGCGGCGCGAGGAACCGCCGGATAGCGCACTGCGATTTCCATTCGTCCCTGATCCCGCGCGTACTCCCGGAGCCGCGCTCGACGTAACGGCCGCGGACGTCTGCGTATCGGGATACTCCAAGCGCGTGCGCAACGTTCCCGCAGCCGTGAAGCGCCAGGCGTACGCACTCTACGGCATTCGCACGCACGAGCCAGGCGAGTACGAAGTCGATCATCTCATCAGCCTCTCGCTCGGCGGATCGAACTCCATCCGCAATCTCTGGCCGCAGTCTTTCCGCACGTATCCGTGGAACGCGTACGTCAAGGACGAGCTCGAGAACGAGCTCCACCGTCGTGTGTGCGCGGGCACGATCGATCTCGCGAAGGCACGGTACGTGATATCGCACAACTGGGTGATCGGCTATCGTACATACGTGCATCAGACTCCGCCTTCCGCTACCACCCACAGGAAAAAGCGAAGCCGCCGCGCACGAACGCAGACGCAGCCACAATTTCAGGGTCCGGTGCCATGACGACCTCGCGCATGTCGCGGAACCAGAAGCTCACCCCCGTGATCAAGGGCCGCACCATCACGCAGCTGACGTGGGACGGACCAGCCGCGCAGCTGCACTTCGACGATGGCTCCGCACTCCGCATTCACACCACCGCCGCGCCGCCGTCAGGGTCGAAGCCGACAGCGCTCGGCAAAGTGCTCGCAGTGCGACAGTCCCTCGAGGTCATCGTCTTCGACCTCGAGGGACCTTCGTCTCTCCAGTTCAATCTCGCCGAGCCGACCTCGTGCGTGATGCTCCGCAACGCGAAGGGCGTTCTCGAATACGCCGACTGACGCTAGTTGTCGTCGCTGTCCTGGCCCCGCGGACCGAACGTTCGGGAAATCTTGAAGACGAGGATGCGCGCATTGAGCGGTGTCAGGAAACGCTCGAGCTGCCCCGTTCCCGCGTTTGCGTTGTACGTGCCATACATCGGTGAGTGGTTGTTGAGGACGTTGGTCATCACCCCCGAAAAACCCCAGTTGCGATACGTGAATCCGGCGCGCACGCCCATTAGGAAATACGGGTCGAGCTGGTCCTGCTCGTTCCCCTCATCGCCACGTAGATACTGCGAGCCGATCCACCGGGCGTCGAGCCCCACACGGAATCCTTTCGGCAGCCACGCCGAGAACCCGCCCTTCACCTGATTCGCGGGAACGAGCGGCATCCGGTCGCCGGGCGTCACGTTGTTGGGCCCGAAGAGTGGGTTGCCGACATAGTTGCTGTCGGCGCGCGTGCTGAAGATCTGCGCATCACTCTGGAAGGTCGCCTTCGTGTATGCGTAGTTCGCGTACCATGAGATTCGATCCTCCCAGAGACTGCTCGTCACCGAGAACTCGACACCTTCGCGTCGCGTCTTGTCGAGATTCGTGAAGTACCCCGACACCAGCGATCCCGACGATTGGATGAAGAAGACCTCGTCTCGTACATCGGTGCGGTACACCGACGCGTCGAAGAGCAGGTTGTTGTGCAGCCACTTGCCTCCAAGCTCGTACGTGGTGGCGCGCACAGGCTTGAGCGGCGGATCGGCGCCGAGCGCGAACGGAAGCGGGCACGATGCCGTCGGATCCGCGCACGCGAGCTCCACGATCGCCGGCGCGCGGAAGCTTCCGCCCACCGACCCGTAGAGCGACGCGCCGCCGCCCACGTTCACGCTCACTCCACCGCGCGGACTAAAGTGGTGGAAGGTGTTCGTCGTGTTATCCCCGCCGTCGAGCTGATTCTGGAATGGGACGCGGATATAGTCATAGCGGAGCCCCGCGGAGAGCGTGACGCGACTGAAGTTGTAGTCGGTGAGTCCGTAGCCGGCGATATCCCAGCTCGGGCTCTTCACATCCGTTGTGAGCCCGAGCTCGGGCGCGTTGCCACCATTGCCGAAGCCAATGCCTCCGTCGCCGTTATCAACTTCGCTCGGCGAATTGATGAGCTGCTCCCGCACCCAGTTCTTCGAGCCGTCCACGCCGAAGCGCAGCGAGAGCGAACGCGCTCCCATGATGAACTGCCGGCGCCAGTCCGCCGTACTGCCGATCGTGTAGGTCTTCGTCAGCGCGTCGACATTCGGATCAGGAGCCTGGTTCACGTTGAAGCGATCGGCATCGAAGCGCTTGCCGTACAGCGTGAGCGTTCCACGTCCGCCGCCGAAGGGAAGGTAGCCCGTGAGGTTCAGCTGTTGCATGTTCAAATCTTCGACGTCGCCAGGTGTGAAATTGACCTGCGGATCACCGTAGAGACTTTCCGGAATCGATCCGGCCGCCCCCACGCGCGACTTCGCCGCGACGGCCTGCAGTCCAACGCCACGCACCGCGCCGAAGTGTCCGACGTTCAGAAAGCCGTTGTAGTTCTTGCCGAAGGTGCCGACGCGCCATCCATCCTCGCGCTCGTAGCCGCCGCCGAGATAGTAGTCCCACCCGCTCGTGCTCTTCCCCTCCACCGTTCCCTCGACTTCCACCTGTCCGAACGATCCTCCAGTCAACTCCAGCGAACCATGCATCGGTCCTTCGCCACGATCGGTGACGAGATTGATCGCGCCGCCTAGCGAGTTCGGGCCGAGCAACGACGCGGTGCCGCTCAACAGCTCGACGCGCCTGACATGATCCATCGGGAGGAGGTCGAAGTCGACCTCCTGCGCGTCGGCCTCGTTCTGTCGCACACCATCGAGGAAGACCGTGATCCCCGGCGGAAGTCCGACCGTCGGCCCCGTATTGAAACCGCGATACTCGACGTTGATTTTGTACTGCGATCCGAGATCATCGTAGATCGAGACGCCGGCAATCGTCCCGAGGACATCGGGAAGGATGCGCGGCTCCCACTGATCGACGGCCGCGCCCCCAAGCATCGTGATGCGCGCCGGAATTCCGGAGCCGATCGTCGGCCCTGCGATGGGCGCGATCGATGCCTGCACCTCGACCGGTGCGAGTCTGTAGATGCTGTCGCGCGTCACCGCACCGGCGCGAAGCACGCTGTCGCGCCGCGCGATGGAGTCGCGTTGCGCGATGCTATCGACTTGCTGCGCGGCAGCCGCGTGCGGCACGAGCGAGGCGACGCCGACCGTCGCTACTGCGACGATGATCCGATTCGTGTACGAGAGAGTCACGGGTGTGGCTGTCCGATTGTAGGGAGAACGAAAGTCAGTGAGCGGGCAATGCGATGGGCGCGCTGTGCGGAATCGTGGAGACGTAGCGCACGATGTCGCCGTGCGTGAACGTGCCGCTGTGGTCGACGTCCTCGTACACGATGACAACGGTGACCTTCTCGCCGACGGTGCTGAGCGTCAGCAGCCCATCGTCGTCGCGATCGCCGCCGTCGTGATCGCTGCAGCACGCATCGCGCAGCAGCGCCGTCGCCGGATGCGCCTGTGCCTCGCGCACCAGCGCGAACGCGTCGGCGTCCGGCGCCGATTGCGAGCTCCCGTGAATCATAGTGACGATGAGTGCCGCCGTCGCGAGCGCGAGCGCGGCCGCCGAGGTCCACCGCGTGGGCCCGCGCATGCGCGACTCCGCGCGCCCACCGCTCCGGACCCCGAGCCTCGCCCACGCCGATGCACTGTCGGCCTGCGGCGTGCTCGTACGCAGCAACGCGTTCACCATCCTCGTCGTCTCGCGCGTCGCCTCCATCCGCGCGCGGCACTCCTCACAGCGCCGCAGATGCGTCTTCACGACGATCGCGCGCGTCACCGGCAGCTCACCATCGAGCAGCGCCTGCAGCGCGCCTTCAGCTGGATGCTCGCGCATTCTCCCCCTGTCGTGTACGCGGTTACCCATCGCGCGAATGAAACGCTGCTGCGCCCGCGCGAGCAGCGGACCGACCGACGTCGGTGAAACTCCGATCGCCGAAGCGATCTCCTTGTACGACACATCGTCCGCGCGCATCACGAGCAGCGCCGCATCGCGCTCGGGAAGGCGCGCCAGCGTCTCGCGCACCAGCGTCGATTCTTCCGCGACGCACATTGTCGTATCCGCACCGGGAGCAGGATCGGCAGCCTCGGCGACCCCATCATCGCCGGCGTCGACCAGCGTGAGATGCCGCGCGCGTCGAGTCTCCCCTCGCTGCGCATCACGCGCGAGATTTCCCGCGACGACGTACAGCCACGAGTCCGGCGCGCGCGGCGGCTTGTCGATCAAGCGGACGAACGCCTCCTGCGCGAGATCCTCGGCCAGATCCCGATCGCCGAGTCGTCCGTGCAGATACCAGACGAGACTCGGGTAGTGGCGTTCGAACAGCTGGCGAATGTTCAAGCGTTCTCGTTTGTCGCGGGCGATTGTGATCGATGCAGCGGCGCTACATCTACTGAGACGTCGGCCGCAAATGAAATGAGACAGGCGCCGCGAGCCGTGGCTCGAAGTGCGTCAGCGAGGGTTGGCAGAACCATCGGCAGGCGACGTCAGTGTAGCGAATCGGGCGGTCAACGAAGCGGGGTCAGCCTTGGAGCCGATCCAGCGCCTGACGGTCCCGAGAAGTAGCTTCCCGGCGTGAAGAATGCGATAAAAAGCCCCGTTTAGTACACTTTCGGCGGTTCACCGCGGCCATTTCACCAGAGAAGCCCATGCCGCGTCTACCAGCGCGACTTCGAATCCTTGCGGTACTCCCGATCGTTTTGGCCTGTCACGGCACCGCCGACCAAGGCGCGGCTGCAAGCCAGCCGTCGGATTCGGGACGCGCGGCCGGCATTCTCGCGATGCCGGAGCCGGTAAGCAAGCCCGATACCCAGGTGGCTGCCACCGTGCTCGCCGTAACCAACGACGTCAAGGCGCTGCGCGCAGCGACTCCGGCCGCCGCGGTCGGCAAGCTACCAGCGCACGAGCAGCTCGTGAACGGGATGCTTACGAACTTCGAGACCAGAATTCGCGCGATGCACGTGCAGGCAGATCCGGCGTGGACGTCCGTGATCGATTCCGTGCGCACTGATCTGGCGCGGCTGCCGGCGATGAAGAGCGATTCGCTCCAATCGTTTCTCCCCGGACACCTCAACCGCGTGATGCGGATCGTGGCATGCATCCAGATGGTCAAAAGCTAGCGCGCATCGCCGCTATCCGCGGCGCCGCGAAGCCTCTTTGCTCGCACGCGGATCTCGATCCGCTGCTCGACCGAATCGGCGACGCCCGCTTCGTCCTCCTCGGCGAAGCCACCCACGGCACGTCCGAGTTCTATCGGTGGCGCACCGCCATCACGCGGCGGCTCGTCGAGGAGCACGACTTCTCGTTCGTCGCGGTCGAGGGAGACTGGCCGGACTGCTATCGCGTGAACCGCTTCGTGAAGCAGCTCCACGATTCGACCGAGAGCGCCGAACAGCTGTTGCACGCCTTCGCGCGCTGGCCGACGTGGATGTGGGCGAATCGCGAGGTCGTCGAGCTCGTTGAATTTCTTCGCGCACATAACACGCGCCGCTCGTGGGACCGCCAGGTCGGCTTCTACGGGCTCGACGTGTACTCGTTGTGGGAATCGATGTCGGCGGTCGTCGAATATCTCGACCGTATCGATCCCGCCGCGGCGCGTGAGGCGCGGCGAAACTACGGCTGCTTCGATCGCTTTCACGGCGACGCGGTCGAGTACGCGCGCTCGACGGAACTGGCGCCGACGTCGTGCGAGAACGATGTCGTACGCATGCTGACGACGCTCCGCTCCAACGCGCCCGAGTATGCGGCCGACGGGCGCGATGCGTATTTCGCGGCCGAGCAAAACGCGCTGGTCGCGATCGAGGCGGAGCGCCACTATCGCGCGATGATCCGCGGCGGTCCCTCATCATGGAACGTACGCGATCATCACATGATGGACACGCTGGACCGGCTGATTGCGCATCATGGGCCGGCGGCGAAGGCGATAGTGTGGGAGCACAATACGCACGTTGGCGATGCGCGCTTCACGGACATGGCGCGCGACGGGATGGTGAACGTGGGGCAGCTCGCGCGGCAGTCGCACGGGCGCGAAGGAGTCGTGATCATCGGCTTCTCGACGCATCGCGGCTCCGTGATCGCGGCGAACGAGTGGGGCGCACCGATGGAGCGGATGACGGTGCCGCCGGCGCGCGAGGGGAGCTTCGAGGACCTCGCGCATCGCAGCGATGTCGCCAACGCCTTCATGGTGATGGGCGACGAGCTCGCACAGAAGCCGGCGTTCGAAGAGCCCGCGGACCATCGTGCGATCGGCGTCGTCTACGCGCCGGCCCGGGAGCGATGGGGGAATTACGTGCCGACGATCATCCCGCATCGCTACGATGTGATCATCCACATCGATGAAACGAAGGCGGTCGACCCGCTGCACATGCCGGTGGCTGTGAGCGGCGACCTGCCCGAGACGTATCCGAGCGCGATGTAGCGGCGCGCGGCCGCGAGTCAGCGCGCAGCGTGAACCGCGCTCGCGACGCGGAGCATCGCCGCGAGGCTGAGCTCCACGTCGCGGTCTGTCGTTGCCCACGACGAGACGCTGATGCGCATCGCGCTGCGGCCGTGCCAGACAGTGCCGCCGCACCAGCAGGTGCCGTCGCTCTGGATGTCTGCGATCACCCGCTTCGTGGTCTCGTCGTCGCCGAAGCTGACGAGCACCTGATTGAGCACGACGTCCGCGAGAATCTCGTAGCCCGCGTCGCGCAGTCCGTCCGCAAAGCGTGACGCCTGTCGGCAGTTGCGCTCGATGAGCTCCGCGATACCGGATCGCCCCAGCGACGAGATCGCCGCCCACACATCGACGCCGCGCGCACGTCGCGAAAGCTCGGGCGTATACTCGCACGGCTCGCGCTCGGCGCCCTGCACCAGATATGCGGCGCTCACCGCCGTCGCGCCGCGCAGCGCATCCCTGTCTCGGCAGATCGCGACGCCGCTGTCGTACGGGACGTTGAGCCACTTGTGCGCATCGACCGCCCACGAGTCGGCGTCTTCCACACCGGCGACGAGCGCAGCGCGTGTCGGTGTGGCGGCGGCCCAGAGTCCGAACGCGCCATCGACGTGCACCCACGCGCCTTCCGCGCGCGCGCGGGGAATGATTTCGGACATGGGATCGAACGCGCCGGTGTTCACGTTACCAGCCTGCAGGCAGAGAATCGTGCGATCATCGAGTTGAGGAAGCTGATCGGCGCGCATGCGCCCCTGCTCATCGGTAGGAACGTGCGTCACGCGCGCGCGGCCGAGTCCGAGCATGGCGAGTGCCTTGAGGAGCGTGACGTGCACTTCGTTTCCGACGATGACGTTGAGCGGCGGAGCACCGAACAGCCCCAGCTCTTCGGCGTTCCATCCAGCGCGCTCGAGGAGCGCGTGACGCGCGGCTGCGAGGCAGGTAAAGTTGGCCATCGTCGCACCGGTGACGAAGCCGGCGGCGGATTCGGCGGGGAGATGCAGTGCGTCGAGCAGCCAGCGGAGGGCCACGGCTTCGAGCTTCGCCGTGGTAGGCGAGATGATCACGAGCCCGGCGTTCTGGTCCCAGGTGGTGGCGAGCATGTTTGCGGCGAGCGCGGCGGGGAGCGTGGCGCCGATGACGAATCCGAAGTAGCGACCGCCAGCGCTGGTGGACGTGCCGGGCGACCCGACCTCGTCGAGCTCGCTGAGCACGGTTGCGGGGTCGACCGGCCGCTCGGGGAGCCCGCGATCGAAGGCAGCGAGCGCGGCGATTGCGCGGGCCGTGGGCGCGACAGCACGTGCGTCGATGCCCTCGAGATAGGTGGCGGCGCGATCGGCCGCGTCGCGGAGAAGCGTGCGCGTAGACATGAGAACAAACTAGCCAAAGAGCTTTCGGCGCGGTATGTGCTTTGTCCTCGAGCCGAAGCGCGCTGGCGCGATCGAAAATGGGCGGACGTTATTCCGAGCTGCCGCGGTAGCGTGCGCGGCATGTGACGAGTGCTTCGGGGGAGACGTGGTCAGGAAATTGTCGCTGCAGTGGTGGTTGCTGATGGGGCACGTGGCGTTGATCGTCTTCGCGACGATCGCGTTGACGACGTTCCTCGCGGGCACGCCGCCGGCATGGTTGCAAACCGGATTCAACGCGGTGGTCGCGTACTGGGGATGGAAGCTGTCCGGACCCTTGTACGTCGTCCTCGGCGCGCTCGCGGTGCTCGTCGATGCGACGCACCGGCTGGGGCGGAAGAAGGCGTTTCTCCTGCTTGCCGTTGGCACGCTGATCTCGCTCGCGGCCGAGCTGATCGGGACGAGTACGGGTCTCCCCTTTGGTCCGTATTCGTACACGACGATGCTGGGTTATCGGATCGCCGGGCTCGTTCCCTTCCCGATCCCGCTGTCGTGGTTTTACATGATCTACTGCTCGCTCGCGATCTGCGGCCGGATTCTTCCCGCGGGTGAGAGCGAGTGGTCCAAGCTCATTTGGGCGGGAACGGGCGGGCTCGTGCTCGCAGCGTGGGATGTCTCGATGGATCCGGCGATGTCGTTCGCGACCACGCACTGGATCTGGCACGTGAGCGGTTCGTTTTACGGAATGCCGTGGTCGAACTGGCTCGGCTGGTGGCTGACGGGGACGATCATCTCACGCGTCTATCTCGCGATCGTGTCGCCGACGATGTTCGCGTCGCGGATCTCGCCGTCGTCGTTTACGCTCGTGCTGTATGCAATCAACGGCGTGATGCCGATCGCCATCTGCGCCCGCCACGGACTGACGTGGGCCGCCGTGCTCGGCGCCGCCGCGATGGGGCTGCCACTCGTGCTCGCGATCGGGCCGCGGGCGAAGACGCGCGTGGCCGGCGAGGTGCCGGGTTTCTCCGCGAAGGAGCCGGCCAGCGGGTGAAAATCGTGGTGATCGGCAGCGGATTCGGCGGCCTCGCCGCCGCGATCCGCCTGTGCGCGCAAGGCCACGACGTTACCATATTGGAGAAGCTCGACAAGCCCGGCGGCCGCGCGTACGTGTTCGAGCAGGACGGCTTCACCTTCGATGCGGGCCCGACGATCATCACGGCGCCGTGGCTCATCCACGAGCTGTTCGAGATCGCGGGTAAGCGCACGGAAGACTACGTCTCGCTCGTCCGCGTCGATCCGTTCTACAACGTCCGCTTCCAAGATGGCTCGGTCTTTCGCTACAACGGAGACCGCGCCGCGATCCTCGAGCAGATTCGCGCGTGGAGTCCGCGCGATGTGGATGGCTACGAGCGATTCGCGAAACAGGCCGACAAGATCTTCGAGACTGGTATGGCACTGATCGCCACGCCCTTTCTCACCCTCGGCGACATGGCGCGCATCCTTCCGGATCTCATCCGCCTTCGCTCCGACCGGTCGGTGGCTCGCTTCGTCGAGGGATACATCCACGACGACCGGCTACGGCAGCTGTTCAGCTTCCATCCGCTGCTCATCGGCGGCAATCCGTTTCACACGACGAACATCTACGCGCTCATCCACACGCTCGAGCAGCGGTGGGGGGTGTGGTTCGCGATGGGCGGAATGGGAAAGCTCGTGCGCGCGCTCACGACGCTGATCGGTGAGCTCGGCGGCCGCGTGCGCTACGGAGCGGAAGTAAAGGAGATCGAGATCGATGCGTCCACCGGGCGCGCGACCGGCGTTCGTCTCGACACAGGCGAGCGCATCGCGGCCGATGCCGTCGTGAGCAACGCGGACGTCGCCTTCACCTACTCGAAGCTCATCGCCCCGCGGCATCGGCCGACGTTCAGCGACGCGAAGCTCGCGCGCATGCGCTACTCGATGTCGCTCTTCGTGCTCTACTTCGGAACCGACCGTACGTATCCGGACACGGCGCACCACGAGATCATCATGGGGCCACGCTATCGCGAGCTGCTCGAAGACATCTTCACCCGCAAGGTGCTCGCGAGCGACTTCTCACTCTACCTGCATCGCCCCACCGCCACGGATCCATCGCTCGCTCCGCCGGGCGGCGATGCATTTTACGTGTTGTCGCCCGTCCCCCACCTGGGAGGCGACACCGACTGGAGTGTGGCGGCCAGGCCGTATCGCGACGCGATCGTGCAGTATCTCGAGGCGCATCATCTCCCCGATCTGTCGAAGCACATCGTGACGGAACGCATCGTGGACCCGCGCTATTTCCGCGACACGCTCAACAGCTATCTCGGCAGCGCCTTCTCCGTGGAGCCCGTGCTCACGCAGTCTGCGTGGATGCGCCCGCACAATCAAAGCGAAGACATTCCCAATCTGTACTTCGCGGGAGCGGGCACGCATCCGGGCGCCGGCATCCCCGGCGTGATTTCCTCTGGCAAGATCGTTGCTAACCTCATCGGACGAGCAGCTTCGAGATCTCATGACGCCGAGGGTTAATCCGTGGTGCGGGCGCAGACATTCGCTGGACAAAAACATCGACACTCCATCTCGGATGAGGAGCTCTGCGCAGCCATCACGCGCAAGTACGCGCGCACCTTCGCGTTCGCGAGTCGCTTTCTTCCTCGCGTGCAGCGCAGAGGCGCCTTCGCGATCTACGCATTTTGCCGCGTCGCCGACGATCTCGTGGATGAGCCGACCGCGGGCCATATCGCGATCGACGATTCGATGGCCGCACATCGCGACGCATTCCTGAATGCGGTGAGCGGCGCGCCGGCTGATCCGGTGTTTCGCGAGCTCGCATGGGCCATCGAGCGATTCCGAATTCCACACGCGCCGTTCATCGCGCTACTCGATGCCGTGTCCACCGATCTTGCGCCACGACCGATGCAGAGCTGGGACGATCTGCTCGGCTACTGCGACGGTGTCGCGAGCACGGTGGGCGAAATGTGCGCTCACGTGTTTGGGCTCCCCGAGCAGCCGATGGCTCGTCGGTGCGCGCTGCGCCACGCGCGTACACTCGGCGTTGCGATGCAGCTGACGAACATCCTCAGAGACGGCGGCGAAGATGCGGAGCGCGGCCGATGCTATCTGCCGGCCGAGGACTTGGCGCGATTCGGCGTGACGCGCGAGGAGGTGCTGGATCGGAGCATTGCGGCGGATGACCCGCGATGGGAAAGGCTGATGGCGGCGATGGTGCGACGCGCTCGTGCGCTGTATGCCTCTGCGGAGCCGGGGCTGGCACTCCTGCCGCGCGAGACGCGAGTCTGTGCGACGATCTGCGCGCGCGGGTATGCGGGGATTCTCGACGCGCTGGAGGGAATCGATCACGATGCGTTACAACGGCGGGCACGTGTCGGGACGCGCGCGAAGGCGTGGATCGCATTCTCGGCGCTGCGGGCTCATGTAGTTTCAGCAGCCTAATAAATCACTATTTCTACGATCACCATAACGACATTATAGAGCCTTTACTAAGACTTCTCGCCACGCAGACTCGTGATACGTCGGCCCCGCTATAGAAGCTTCCTGGAGCTCAGTTCCTAGAAATCACGATCAACGTTTGATCGCTCGAGCTATTCTTCGGCCAGAGCACGAGCACGTCGCTCTTCGAGTCCGCGAAATAATAAAGCGCGCGTTTGCTCGCCGCCGATACGCGCCGAGCACCCGTATCCTCGGCGCCGTGCGCTCGGTAAAAAGAGTCGACCTTTTCGAAGGCGTCCGCGGTGACGTACGTCGCCGACGTCTCGAGCCCGGTGCTCTTCTCGACCATCGACTGCGGCGTATCGCGCGTTGCGCCCGGGTAGACCGGGGGAGCCGGCGCCAGCACGAGCAGCGATGTGGCCGCCAGCGCGAGGCGAAGCGTCGTGAAAGGAATCGTCATTTCTGGCTCCGGGAGCTTACGCCGAGGGATGAAATCCAGCGAAGTTTCGTGCGGGATACATCCTGGCGCGAATGGGGTATCATCGAGTGCAGCAACCGCACGTCTCTCAAACTATAGCTAGCGACACCATGGCATTCTCGAATCCAGCATTTACCGACAGGGCAATCGCCCGCGCGCGCGCCGAAGGCGGCACCGGCGTCATGACGATCGCCGGCTCCGCATGGAAGTCCTTCGTTCTCGTGCTGCTGGCTGCCGCGAGCGCCGGATACACCTGGTATCAGATCGAGCTCGTGCCCGATCGCGATCTCAATGTCATCATCTTCGGTGGCGTGATCGCGGCGTTCGTGCTGGCGATAGTCACGACGTTCAAGCCCAATCTCGCACGCATCACCGCGCCGATCTACGCCGTGCTCGAAGGCATCGCCCTCGGCGGCATCTCGTACATCTACGAGGCGCAGTTCAAGGGCATCCCGCTCATCGCCGTCGGCCTCACCTTCGGTGTCGCGCTCGCGATGCTCGCGCTCTACGCCACGCGCATCATCAAGGTCACCGACCGGCTGCGGAGCATCATCATCGGCGCGACCGTCGGCATCATGTTCTTCTATCTGATCACGATCGTGCTCGGCTTCTTCCACGTCCAGATGCCGAGCGTCTTCGGCTTCGGATGGCCGGGGCTCCTGTTCAGCTCCGCGGTCGTGATCGTCGCGGCGATGAACCTCCTGCTCAACTTCGACATGATCGAGCGCAACGCGGGCTCCGCACCGCAGCAGATGGAGTGGTACGCGGCGTTCGGCATGCTCGTCACGCTCGTGTGGCTCTACCTCGAGCTGCTGCGCTGGGCGTCGATCATCTTTGGCGGACGCCGGCGGTAGTCTCGCGGGATGTTCCGCCGGTCACGCCGGCGGGACGTCCTTCTCCACCACGAGCGTGTAGCGCGCCGTGAGCGCGGCGATCGCGCCGATCGCGACCCACACCGGCATCAGCACCGCGCCCACCACGCCGATGCTCAAAGGAATCTCGAGCAGCGCGTGGCCGGCCTCGTTCTTGATGATGATTCGCCGCACGTTGCCCTCGTGCACGATCTCCTTCACTCGCGACAGCAGATGCTGGCCGTCGATCTTGTACTCTTCGGTAGCCATCGTTTCCTCCGGAGGGTTGTGCCTCGGCTCGATCGATCAAGCTCGCTGAATTCGCCCGCGAGAGTCAATCGCCTGCCGCCCCTACGCTCGTGGGCTCGCGCTTGTTTCCGACCCTCGGTACACCTCCGTTCGCTCTCCCGTCGGCTAGAACGGATCGTGGGGCGCGGCTACCTTTCGCCATGCCAAAAATCGTTGCTCTTTCAGCCTCGCGCCTGCTCGTCGTGGGAGCCGCCGCGCTGACGATCGCCGTCTCTGGTGCCCGTGCCCAGTCCGGCAGTACCTCCACGAAAGCGCAAGTGAAGCTGGTCATGATGGACCTCGCCTTCTACGGCAAACGCGCCAACGATCTCATGCCCAACGATTCCGTGATGGCGATGACCGCCACCTCCGCCATGCGCGCGGGGCTCACGAACAAGCCGGGCATCACCTTCGTCGACTCCGCCACCGTCGCGAAGACCGCCTCCGGTCCAACGGCGCTGTCTATCGTGCAGGATGTGCCGTGCAACGTGGTCGTCGCCTGTGCACGTGAAGTGGGAAAGGAGCTCGGCGCCGACTGGGCCCTGATGGGAAAGATCAGCAAGACGAGTGATCTCATCTGGATCTTCAGCGGGCAGCTGATCAACGTCGCGACCGGGAAGCTCGTGCTGGATGACTCCTACGAGCTCAAGGGAAACCCATCGGACATGGTGCCGAAGGGCGCCGAGGTATTCGCGCGGCGCGTGGTGAAAAAGGTGACGACGCCGGACAGCACGGTGGTGCAGTGAGGCAGCCGTCCGTCACCCACGCGAGCTGAGCAAGAGTACGTGACGCGAGCCGCCGTCGTACTTCTCAGCGGCGGCCTCGATTCGGCGACTGTACTGGCCATCGCGCGCAGCGAAGGCTTCGAGATCATCGCGCTCAGCTTCCGTTACGGCCAGCGGCATAGTGTCGAGATCATCGCGGCGCAGTCCATCGCGCGGAGCGCGGGTGCGCTGCGACATGTGATCGTCGATATCGACCTGCGGGTCTTCGGCTCATCAGCGCTGACCGGCGAGATCCCCGTGCCGAAGGGGCGATCGCTCGGCGAGATCTCGCACGGCATTCCGATCACGTACGTCCCCGCGCGCAACACGATCTTCCTGTCGTACGCGGTGGCGCTGGCGGAAGTGGGCGTGGCGGACGACATCTACGTGGGCGTCAACGCGCTCGATTACAGCGGCTATCCCGACTGTCGTCCCGAGTACATCGAAGCGTTCGAGCGGATGGCGAATCTCGCGACGAAGACGGGAGTCGAGGGGCGGCATCTCACGATTCATGCGCCACTCATGCAGCTGACGAAGGGCAAGATCATCGCGCGCGGGCTCGGTCTGGGCGTCGACTATGCGGCGACGCTGTCCTGCTACGATCCCGACGCGAGCGGTGCCGCGTGTGGCGAGTGCGACTCGTGCCAGCTGCGTCTGCGCGGCTTCTTCGAGGCGAACGTGACGGATCCGGCGCGCTATCGCACGTGGACGGTTGCGACGTGAGCTACGCAGTGAAGGAGATCTTCTTCACGCTACAGGGCGAGGGCGCGAACACCGGCCGGCCGGCCGTGTTCTGCCGCTTCGCCGGGTGCAATCTGTGGACGGGGCGCGAGGCGGATCGTGCGGATGCGACGTGCCAATTCTGCGACACGGACTTCGTGGGCGTCGATGGCCCTGGCGGCGGGAAGTTCGCGAGTGCCGACGCGCTCGCGCTCGCGGTGGGAGCCAGGTGGCCCGCGAATGTTTCGTCGCGCGCGCGGAAGCTCGTGGTGTGCACCGGTGGCGAGCCGCTGCTGCAAATGGACGCCGACGTCGTGCGCGCGCTGCACGCCCAGGGATTCGAGATCGCGATCGAGACCAACGGCACGCAGGAGCCGCCCGAGGGAATCGACTGGATCTGTGTAAGCCCCAAGGTCGGCGCAGCGCTCGTGTTGACGAGGGGGAACGAGCTGAAGCTCGTGTATCCACAGGCCGGCGGCGAACCGGAGCGATTTGCGGATCTCGACTTCGAGCAGTTTTATCTTCAACCGATGGATGGCCCCGACCGTGAGCGCAACACCGAGCTCGCGCTCGCGTATTGCCTCTCGCATCCGCAATGGCGGCTGAGTATCCAGACGCACAAGCTATTGGGAATTCCATGATCGACAGCGGATTCGATGGGACGGTCGGCGGGCTCAATGAGGAAAGCGGCGCCGAGATGGAAGTGTTCAAGAGCTTCACCCTCGAGGCGGCGCACAGGCTGCCGAACGTCTCCGACGATCATCAGTGCGCGCGCGTGCACGGACATTCGTTCGTGATCGAGCTCTGGGTGCACGGCTTCGTCGGCGGCCGAAGTGGCTGGGTGATCGACTTCGCAGACATCGCGGAGGCGTTTCGCCCGTTGCGCGACCAGCTGGATCATCGGATGCTCAACGACATCGAGGGGCTGTCGAATCCGACGAGCGAGAATCTGGCGATCTGGATCTGGGATCGCGTGTCGCCATCGCTGCGCGGACTATCGAGGGTGATCGTGCGAGAGACCGCGACGTCGGGATGTGCCTACCGGGGGCCGCGAGGCCGATGAGCTCTTACGTGGAGTGCGTGCACTAATGCCAGCTGCAGAATTGCTCGAGACCTTTCCGAATCCGTATCCCGACCGCGATTACGAGATTCGTCTCGATTGCAACGAGTTCACATCGATGTGTCCGCTCGGCGGCATCGAGAGCGACGCGGCGGAGCTCGCGCTGCTGAAGGGCGGCGCACCGGACTTCGGCATCATCCGCATCGCGTATGTGCCGGATGTCGATTGCGTGGAGCTCAAGTCGCTCAAGCTCTATCTCTGGAGCTTCCGCAACGACGGAATTTTCTACGAGCGCGCGGTGAACCGGATTCTCGACGACCTCGCGGCCGCGGTGAAGCCGCGCTGGATGGAGGTCGTGGGCGACTTCAACGTGCGAGGCGGGATCAAGAGCGTGATCGTCGCGCGACACGGGGCGCGGACGCGCGAGCGGTAAGCCGACGCTCGCCGGGGGGCGCCCGTGGTGAGGAGCTAATACTTCCAGTTTCGCGTCTTGCCCTCGGCGATCCACTCGATCGCCTGGGCCACGCGCTTTGCCCTGGTTTCCTCGCGTTTCGCCTCGCTGATCCAGTCGCAGCATTCGCGTCGCTGGCCCGGAGTAAATTTCGCGAAGGCTGCCGTCGCCTTCCTGTTCTTTGCGAGCGCGGCAGCGAGCTCCTTCGGTACCTTCGCCTCGGGCTTCTTCGCGCGGCTGCGCTTCACGGTGACGCCGGCGTCGTTGAGCTTCATCGCGGCCTTGATCCATCCGTCGAACTGCTTCTTGGTCGGTAGCTCCCTCAGCGATGTGATGCGCCCGACGCTTCCGCGCGACTTGTCTCCGTTGGCGGGCAGCCCATCGATCAGCGGCGCCTTCCAGAAGATGAGCGCGCAGTGCGCCTTGAAGGCGGCGATAGCGCACATCATCTGCCCCTTGTAGTCGAAGAATGGGGAGCCCCATTTGATCGTCTCTTCGACGTCGGGACACGCCTCGTGCACCATCTCGCGCACGCGAGCGAGAATCGGATTCGCGAAGTCCGCGGACCTCGCGATATAGGCGTCGACGCGGGGATCTGTCTTGGGCATCGTGTGATTAATGGGCGACGACAACCGAGCGGATCACGAAAGTACCGTCGGCGCCCGCAGCGAGCAACCGAACGGGACACGCCGCCCTGACGCTGGGGAGCGCAGTTGGCGAGATTCAGCACTCCACGACGCTCGCAACTCCCTTCGCCCCCGCCAATGCCCCGCAACTCACTTCTTCTCGCCCTCGCCCTGCTGGCACCGATTGCTACGCGTGCACAAGGCGCCCTCACCGTCGACCAGGCGGAGGCGCGCGCGATCTTCCAGCAGCTGATCGAGATCAACACGTCATACAAGGAAGGGAGCACGTCGCCGGCGGCACACGCGATCGCGAAGCGATTCCTCGACGCTGGCTTCCCCGCCGCCGACGTCCACGTGCTCGGGCCGGCCGGCGACAAAGATTCCAACGTCGTCGTGCGCATGCAGGGCTCGTCCAAAACGCTGAAGCCGATCCTGCTGATCGCGCATCTCGACGTCGTCGAGGCACTTCGCTCCGACTGGTCGCTCGATCCGTACAAGCTCACGGAGCGCGATGGCTTCTTCTACGGGCGCGGTACGAGCGACATCAAGGGCGGTGCGACGACGATCGCCGAGGCGCTCCTGCGGCTCAAGCGCGAGCACATCGTGCCGGAGCGCACGCTGATTCTCGCGCTCACCGCCGGCGAGGAAGGGGGCGGCGGCTACAACGGAATCTCATGGCTCATCGAGGACCATCGCGATCTCATCGACGCCGAATGGTGCATCAATCCCGATGGCGGCGACCCGCTCCTCAGAAACGGCAAGATGTTCGTGCGCGCCCTGCAGGCGAGCGAGAAGCTCTATCAATCCTACTATCTCACGACGACCAACAAGGGCGGACACAGCTCGATGCCGACACCGGACAACGCGATCGCGAGACTGGCCGAGGCGATCGGTCGGCTGTCGCGCTTTCATTTTCCGGTGCATCTCAATGAGACGACGCGCGCGTACTTCGAGCGCTCGGCTGAACTCGAGAGCGGGCAGTCCGCAGCCGACATGCGCGCGATCGCGAAGAACGAGCGCGACTCCGCGGCCGCGGCGCGCCTTTCGGTATCCCCATTCTACAACGCTCAGCTGCGCACGACATGCGTGCCGACGATGCTCGAGGGTGGGCACGCACCCAATGCGCTGCCGCAGCTCGCGCGCGCGCTCGTCAACTGCCGTATCCTCCCGGGGGAGACGCCGGCCGATGTGCAGGCGGTACTCGTGCGCGTCGTGGCGGACGACTCGGTGAAGGTCACCCCAATCGATTCGGGGAAACCGGGGAAGGCATCTCCGCTCTCGCCGTCGGTGATGAATCCTTTGGAGAAGGTCACTCAACGGCTCTGGCCGGGTGTGCCGGTCATTCCACAGATGGAGACGGGCGCGACCGACGGCTGGAGGCTGCGCGACGCGGGTATCCCGACGTACGGGCTGAGCGGAATCCCGCTCGACGTCGATGACATCCGCGCGCACGGGCGCGACGAGCGGATCATGGTCAAGTCGTTCTACCAGGGCGTCGAGTACATGTATCAGCTCATACGCGAAGTCGCGGTAGCTCCGACGAAAGACACGTGACCCGATCGATGTGGTGCATTTTCGCCGTGTGTGCCTTCGCCCTCTGCTCGATCGCGCCATCATCGCCGGCACAGAGCGCGGCGACCGCGAGCATCGATCGCTATGCCGCACGCGAGATGGCCCGCCAGCACATCCCGGGAATGGCGGTCGGGATCTTCCGGAGTGGAAAGATCGTATTCGCGAAAGGGTACGGCCTTTCGAACGTCGAGCTGAACGTCGCCGTGAAACCGGCGACGATCTTCCAGTCTGGCTCCGTCGGCAAGCAGTTCACGGCCACCGCGATCATGATGCTCGTGGAAGAGGGAAAGATCGGACTGGGCGACAGCCTGTCGAAATACTTTCCCGACGCTCCTCCAAGCTGGCGCGGCATCACGGTGAGGCATCTGCTGAGTCACACGTCCGGCCTCACCGACTACACCTCGGATTCGGTGACGAAGTCAGGCGGGCAGATCAGCTATCGCCTCGACTACACGGAGGCGCAACTCGTCTCGATCATCGAGACGCTTCCGATCGAGTTTGCCCCGGGCGACAAGTGGGAGTACTGCAACACCAACTACGTATTGCTCGGCGCGATCATCCGCAAAGTCACCGGTCAGTTCTACGGCGACTTCCTTCAGGAGCGCGTCTTCAAGCCGTTGGGGATGACGAGCACGCGCATCATCAACGAGCGCGACATCATCCCCAATCGCGCTTCGGGATACGGGATGGTCAAGGACACGCTGAAGAACCAGGAGTGGGTGTCTCCGTCGCTCAACACCACCGGGGACGGCGCGCTCTACTTCAATATTCTCGACCTCGCAAAGTGGGATGCGGCGCTTTACGGCACTCAAATCCTGCGCAAGTCGAGCCTCGATCAGATGTGGACTATCGCGACGTTGAACGACGGGAAGCCGAACCCCGACAACTATGGCTTTGCCTGGTTCATCGACCGCGTGAACGGCCACCGCGTGATCGAGCACTCGGGCTCGTGGCAGGGTTTCGAGGCGTACATCGCGCGCTATGTCGACGATCACATCACCGTCGTCACGCTCATGAACCTCGGCGGCGTGAACCCAAAACCGATCGCACACACGATTGCAGGGCTCTACTCGCACGCCCTCATGCCGCCTCCCGACAGCACGAAACACTAGATGGCACTCAACTGATGGCGCCAGTCGAGCATGCACCGTCTCTCCGGCAACGCCTCCTTGCGCGCCTCGACCCGCGCGCCTTTCTCACGATCCACGCCGTCATCGGCCTCGTCGTCTGCCTCGTCACGGCGGGGCTGTTCGCCGTACTTCTCGATTCCGTACGCGAGCATGACGTTCTCGTGCGCCGCGATCAAGCACTCGCAGACTGGTTCCACATCAACGGCACCCCACTCGGCGACCGCGTCAACGTGTTCATCAGCATGCTCGGATCGCCGCCGGCGATGGCGGTGCTCTTCGCGGCTGCAGTACTCTACCTCTGGCGGGCGAAGCGGCGCACGCTGATCGTCGCGTGGGTGCTGTCGTATGTTGGCGGGACGATTCTCGACGGCGTGATGAAGGAGGTCGTTCGACGCCCGCGCCCCGAGTACGCAATGCGGTTCCTTCACTACAATACCTGGAGCTTCCCGTCCGGACATTCGATGGGATCGCTGATCGGCTTTGCGATGCTCGCGTATACCATCATCCGCGTCGTGCCGGTCAGGAACATGGTTGCCGAGACGGCGATATGGACGGGCGCGCTGGTAATGGTGGCGCTGGTGGGTTACAGCCGCATCTACCTCGCGGTGCACTATCTCAGCGACGTGATCGCCGGCTACACACTTGGCGCGCTCTGGCTCGCCGTGTGCTTTACCGGACTCCAGATGGTGAGCCGGCGTGCGGAGTTGCGCCGCGCACCGTCCGGCTGATGGCGCTCTCGTGCTCGAGCGGTGGCTGGGGATCGCTCCGCGAGAGTGAACCCGAAGCGAGAACATGTTCGTAGTGGGTGGAGACGACAGCCTTCTCGCACTCGCCGGAGATGATGACCACTACTGCCGGGCCGATACGCCAGCCGCTCGCCGGCCGCGCGATCGCCGCGTTGAGCTCGATCACGGTCGCGCTGCACGTGATCGTGAACCAGCTCTCGCCCTATGGCTTTCAGCGCGACGAGTTTCTGTACATGGCGATGGGGAGGCATCTGCGGCTGTGGCGGATGGACTTTCCGCCGTTCATCGCGATCGTCTCGCAGGTCGAGCGCTTCGTGCTCGGCGATTCGATCGCGGCGATACGCTTTCTCCCGGCGGTCGCGGCGGGGCTACTGGTGATGCTGTCGGCGTTCATCGCGCGAGAGCTCGGAGGCGGGAAGTTCGCACAGCTGCTCGCGGCGGTGGCCGTCGCGGCGTCGCCGCTGTTTCTCCGCGCGGGAGATCTCTTTCAGCCGGTGATCTTCGACCAGCTCTGGTGGACGCTGGCGCTGTACGCGCTCGTGAGGCTGGGTGCCAGCGCGCCGAGCGCGGAGACACTCGCGACCGCGCCGCGATGGTGGATCGTGCTCGGCGTCGCGTGTGGGCTCGGACTGCTCACGAAGTTCTCGTTGCTCTTCTTCGGCGCAACGCTGGTCGTGGCCCTGATCATCGCTCCGCAGCGACGGGTGCTGCTCACGCCGTGGCCGTGGGCGTCGCTGGTCATCGCGTTCGCGCTCGGCAGCCCGAGCATCGTTGGTCAAATTGCGCTTGGATATCCCGTCGTCGCGCAGATGCGGACGCTGCAGGGATCGCAGCTCGCGCACGTGTCGGCGTGGACCTTCGTGGGCGGACAGCTCTTCCTCGGGCCGGCGATCGTGCTGGCCTTCGCGGGTGCGCTCTATCTCGTGATGGCGGATCGCATGCGACCGTTTCGCGTTGTGGGATGGACGTGCATCGGCGCATTCATGCTCCTCCTCGCGCTGCACGGGAAGTCGTACTACATCAGCCCGATCTATCCGACGATCTTCGCCGCAGGCGCGCTGGCGTTCGAGCGCTGGAGCGGCATGTTCGCCACACTCACGGCGATGGCGCTGCGCGTGGTGGTGATCGTGCTGCTGTTCGCCACTGGTGCGAGCGGGTTGCCGCTCGAGATACCGCTCTTCTCGAAAGAGACGACGGCGGCATTCGCGCAGCGTGCCGGACTGACGGCGGCGACGAAGACGAACCAGGGTACGCCGCTCAAGCTTCCGCAGGACTACGCCGATATGCTCGGATGGCCGGAGCTGGTGAACGCCGTCGCGCACGCGTACGACTCGCTGCCGCCGGAAAAGCGTGCGCAGGTGATACTCGCTGGCGACAATTACGGCGAGGCCGGCGCACTCGAGTTCTACGGGCCGAAGCTGGGACTGCCGCCCGTGGTGAGCGCCGCGGGGAGCTACTGGTTTTTCGGGCCAGGAGTGAAGCCCGGAACGATCATGATCTCGCTCGGTGTGAAGAGGGAAGACCTGTATCGCTTTTATAATACGGTGACGCCCGCGGGAAGGGTGGTGAACCACTGGGGCGTTCCCGAGGAGTCGGATGTCTCCATCTACATCGCAGAAGATCCGAAGACGACGATACAGGCGATCTGGCCGTCGCTGGCGGGGCAGAACTAGACAGTTGCCGCGCGATTCCGCAGTCCCGATCAACGAGGAGTATTCCCGTGAATAGTTCGAGCGTCTGTGACTGGGCGCCGCTCATGCCGCACGACGGGCTTCGCATCGTCCCTTTTCGCGCCGAACACGCAGCCGCGTTCCGCGATCTCAATCTCGCATGGATCGAGCAGTATTTCGCCGTCGAGGAGCGCGACGCGCGCGACCTCGGCGATCCCGCAACGCACATCCTCGCGCCCGGCGGCCACATCCTCATGGCCGAGCTCAATGGTGCTTCGGTGGGCACGGTTGCGCTGATGCGTGAGGACGACGGGGTGTTCGAGCTTGCGAAGATGACCGTCGCCGACTCGACACGCGGGCTCGGAGTCGGTCGCGCGCTCGGCGAGGCCGCCATCGCGCATGCGCGGGCGATGGGCGCGACGAGGATCGAGCTGCTGACGAACTCCGCACTCACGCCAGCGATCGCGCTCTACCACTCCCTCGGCTTCATCGACGTTCCGCTCGGCCACACCGAGTACACGCGCGCCGACGTGCACATGGTACTCGCGCTTTAGACGAGATTCTCGATCTGACGAAGGTGATTTATGTCGTGTCCCGCCATCGTCTCGACGATCGTACGGAACGTCATCGCGCCGCGCTCGGGGTGCATCACCACTTTCGACTCCCCCTCGGCGCCGACGGCGCGAATAAAGTGCATGCTCCAGCGGCGGGATGCGCCGAAGGCTTCCAGCGCGTCGCGCGCGTCGAGTGCGGAATAGTGGCTCGCCCACGCCTCCTGATCGAACGGCTGTATCACGTGGTGCGACTCGGCGATCGTCTGCCGCAGCCGGAAACCGAAGGTGATCTCGCAGTCCGCGAGATGGCAGAGTATGTCGCGGATGCTCCACTTGCCTGGCGCCGGCGCGTGCGTGAGCTGCGCCCCGTCGCTGTTGCGGATCAGGCGAGCGATCGTAATCGGTGTCATGTCGAGCACGTCGTACGGACGGGCGTCGCCGAGGAATTTTGCGTAGGGATTGAGCTCTGACGCGGGCGCGGGCATTTGAGTCCTCCGGGAAGTGGGGAAATTGAAGGCGGAGCACCTGGGGCGTCAACTCTGTCAGAGGCGCCCGCTATTCTTAGGCGTCGCGAGATACGCGACCGACGGGCATCCCGGCAGAAGGGACTCTCATGTCCATGGACAAGCTGCAATCCGCGCTACCTGAGTTGATCGGACGCACCATAAAACACATCGTAGTGAGTGAGCACGAGGATTATCGCACGCAGCTCTTTCTGTTCTTCGACGATGGCACGTACTACGAGTTCTACGGCGGCTGGCTGAACGGCATTCGGCATCTGAGTGTCGGCGACATGCGGATCCCGCGTGCAGGCGGCTATATCCCGGCGAAGGGCAGGCTCGAGATCGTGACCGCCACGATGTCGACGTTGACCGAGAGGCCCGTCGTTGTGTCCCTGCCTGCCGCAGCTCCGATCGTGGCGATTCCACCGCGAAAGCGTTGGCGAATGGCGCTCGATTCCTGGATGAGCTGAGCAGGTATTACTTCAGCCGCGTCCTCGACAGCTCCACGAAGTCCCCCGTGCTTCCAACGCCGAGTAGCCGGTTCCGCCACTCCGTCGCCGTTTTCCGGTCGACGCGGGCCTCGTGCGCGGCCGGGTTTCGCACCTCGCGAAATTCATCGAGAATCGCGGGAAGGCTGCCGGTGAACCACTGGCCATTATGCAGCAGGGTGCACAATTCGGAGTTCAGCTGCTGCTCTCCCCCAATCACGCGTGCGAGCTCCTGCAGCATGAGCGAGCGAAAGTCGCCGAGATTTTCGGTGCGTCCGCCAATGTTGATGGCTCGCGCGCCTTTGGACACACGCGTGAACGCCACCTTCAATATGGCGTTCACCTGCACCTCGAGCGCCTTGCCGAAGCTTCCGATCATGGGTCCGAAATCGAAGGCGGGATCGGCGCGATGGTCGCGGAAGAGCTGCTCTCCCGTCGCGATGAAGGTGCATGTGGCGCGCTCGAGTGCGTTCCATGCACGCTCGCCCAGCACATTGTCGCGAAGCTCCCGCTCGATCGCTGCGATGCCCGTGCCCGTGCCCGCGTCGAATTCCACCCACAACGCGCCCTCGGTGAGGGGTATCACGTTCGCGTTCGTCGAAATAGGTGCGTCCTTCGGGACCGATCACGAACAGTGGGAGGTCGACCATTCCTCCGTATAAGGAGACGGGCCGATCGTTGTAGTGCACATTGCGCAGCAGCTTGAGCTCGTCGATGACGGCTGGCATGTCGGCTGTCACGATCCGCCGAATGTCGCCGAGCTGGAACCAGTAGTCGCAGGAGAGCCCCTGCTGCGCATAGTACGCCGGCACGTTGCCGCGCTCGGCCGCGGCCAGCTCGCCTTCCTGAATGTCGAGCACATCGGCGACGTACAGCGACTGGTAGTCGGTGAGAAAGAGCTGTACCTCATCACGTGCTCCACGCGCCAGATCGCGCGCGATCGTCCGCATCCCCTCCATGTGTGCCTGGGCCTGCTGGCGATTGGGCGAGCGCACCTTCCCCCACCAGACGTGCAGGCGATCCTCAGCTATCTCGTCGCGCTCGAGCTTGTGCACGAGATCGAGCAGCACTGCCAGATGCTCCTCCATGGCGTCCTGCGCGTACGACGGATTCCACACGCTGACGAGATGACACTCGCGCTCCGGCCGTGGCGAGTCGATCATGCGAGCATCGCAGTGAGCCGTTGCGCGATTTCCGCGCGCAGCGATGCCGGCTCGAGTACCTCTGCATCTGGCCCATACTGCAGCACGTGCCGCACGGCCCACTCGCGGTCCGCGACCTGGTGTGTGATCGTGATCGACCCATCGTCGTCGAGCGGCTGCGATTCGCGCTCGGCGATCCAGCGGGCGATGTGTGGGGAGTAGCGCACGCGCATTGTCGCGGTAGTACTCGAGCGAAAAGGACGTCCTTCGGCGAGCACGCGATCGAGTGCGAAGTCCGGGGGCACCTCGAAGGACTCCGCGAGCATCTCGACCGTGCTCACGCGATCGAGACGATAGAATCGCACGCCGGGAGCGCCGTCGGCTTCGCCAACTATATACCAGGTGCCGTGCGACGGGAGCGCGCCCAGGGGTGCGATCGTCCGCATGGTCGTCTCGCGATCATCGCTCCCGCGATAGCCGATGCGCACCTTGCGATGAATCGCGATCGCCTGACGAAGCGACGCGAGCAGCGGCGAGTCGCTCCCTGCAGGCGGCGTCGAGTGCCACGGCAGCGGTGCGGCGTCGAGCGGCAGCTTGACGATCAGCTTGCGGATGCGGGCGCGCGCGCGGTCGATGGCGCTCCACTCGTCAGGCGTCGACGTCGTTCGTAGCATCGCGACGCCGAGCTCCAATGCGCAGAGCTCCGGCACCGTGACACGCATTGGGCGCAGGAAGTGCGTCGCGCGGATCGCGACGCGCTCGGCTCCGAGCTCGATACCGATGCTCTCGATGAACCCGCCCGGCACATCTTCGCGCTCCGTGAGCGCGCTGAGATCATCGAGCAACTCGCCGGCGTCGATGCCCGTCCGTCGCGCGACCTCGGTGAGTGACACCTCGCCGCGGTCGGCGAAGAGCGGGAGGACTGCGAGAAGCCTGCGAAGGCGGACAGATGCCTCGGCGGTCAACGTGCGCCTCCACTATAGGTGGCGAGGGTAGCGCGAACCATCGACTGATACTCGTCGACCAGCGACGGTGGCGCGACGGGGACGACCTCTCCGGCGAAGGAGAGGATCCATCTCACGAACGCGTCGCGGCGTCGCACCTGAAATACGCGCCGCTGTGGAAGACCCGACACCGGAGCACCGAGCTTCAACGCAGCGCGCGATGCTCCACTCTCGCCGCGGAACTCCAGCATCAGTTCCTCTGCTGCGCCGTCGCCGAGCTCCCATGGCTCGCGTGACTGCGCGTGGTCGGTGAGGTGAAAGGACGAGGGAACCTTGAAGTCCGGCTTCTGCCGCTTCGCATCGTTGACGATGATGTCCTTCATGCGGCTCACGCGAAAGTTGCGCACATCGCCCTTCTCGATGTCGCGCGCGGCGAGATACCAGCGCCCATGATGGAAGAAGAGTCCATAGGGCTCGAGCGACCGCGAGCCAGTCGCATCTCCGCGGCCGATGGTTCGGTAGGAGAATCCGATTCGTTTGCGGCGTAGCAGCGCTTCGCCGATGGTGCGCAGCCCGTCTGCATGTTGCGCCTCGCCATCCATGCGGAGGTTCGGGCGATCGAGATCGGGGAGCGCCGGAGCGAGCACGAGATCGAAGGTGAGCTTGCGGACGGCGGAATCGACGTCCGAGGTCAGTGCGGGGTCGCCGAGGTTGCGAGCGAGATCGCATCCGCGAAGTACGGATGCCATTTCATCCGGCTCGAAGGCGAGTGTGGGAATCGCACGATAGCCGGCGCGAGGCACCGATCGCGGAGTGATGCTCTTGAGCGATGCGAGCGTGAGGAACGGGAGGTACATCTCTCGTGCATCGATTGCGTAGCGATGCTCGTCGTCGGTGTCGCTCTTGATCTCCTCGATGGGTATGCCGAATGCGCGAAGCTCGTCCTTGTCGCGCTCGAAGCTGCGATCGACGGAGGCCTTCGCAGCGCCGCCGCCGTAACCGGGCACGAGGCGACGCAACTCCTCCGCGGTGACGCCGTAGCGGTGGGAGAGGAGCGTCGCGACGAGATCGATCCAGCGCTGGAGCTTGAGGTTCGAAGGCGCAGCCTTCGTGGTGGCAGTGCCAGCGCGCGAACTCTTCTTCGCGCTCGGCTCGCGATCAGCCATTTGCGCTTGCCGGATTCTCCGCGCCCGACAGACGAACGCGCTCGACGCGCGCGCGCGCGCGAGTTCCCGAAATCGCCGAGAGAATGCTTCCGTAGCGGTCTGCCTGCAGAGTGTATTGGACATTCCGCCGTTTCCACACCTCCTCAGTGACCACGTCCGTCTTCCAGTCGATCACTTCCCACCTCTCGTCAACGTGAGCGGCCGCGTCGATCACTCCCTCCGTGATGATCTCGACATCGCCTTCGTGTGAGGACAGCATCACCGACAGCTCGAATCGGGCGTCACCACTCGCTACCAACGACTGCCAACTCGCAGACAGTTCGATCTCCGCGACCTGCCGCGCGAGTGCACCTCCTTGTTCATCCGTGAGCCCCTCATCACGCGCGACCGCATTGAGAAACGCGCGCAGGCTATCTCCTTTGCGCCCGCGCCCCATTGCTTCCAGCGATCGATGGACGGCTCTTCCCCATGCCGCCCCTTCGCCGCTCGACGGAAGATCGTACCTGACGCGATCCGCCCGCTCCTGTTTCGCAGATTCGGTGACGGTAATGATACGGAGCGACGGCACGGCGCAGGTCGTCAATCGATCGTGCGCGACGCTCGTCGCCTGCTCCATTTCTGCGGCCGTGTGCTCTGCGCGTCTACGGCCCGGAGGCTCCGATGCTCGCATGGCGACAGTTTTCGCGAGCGAGTCGAGAGAACCCCCGAGCGCACTCCAGAGTGACTCGTCTGGCACCGAGCCCTTCGAGTTCTGCCGCTCGCATCGCGCGACGACCAGCTCCCGCTTCGCTCTGGTGGTGGCGACGTAGAGGAGACGAGCTTCCTCCGCCTCGACGAATCGTGCTTCGCTCGCCTCCATCGCGGCCCACCCCACGGGCTGCGCGATTCTGACGGGATCGCTACCGCTACCCGGATCCTTGTACTCGATCACGACACCACCGGTGGGGCGCGCACCGATGCCACGCGTCACATGGATCGTGGGTGCGTGCTCCGTGCGGTCGAGAGGCGCAGCGAGGATCACTACATCCGCCTCGAGCCCCTTCGCCTTGTGCAGATTCATGACACGTACCGCGTCGACGCGACCTGGGCGAAGTGGCGCGTCGGCCGCCTCTCCCCGAAGGAGAACCGCGATACGCTCCATCGCGTTCGTCAGCCCCGAATTGCCCAGGATCGACGCGCTACGCAGAGCCTCGACCAGATGCAGCAGCGCGCCCGCGCGAGCGTCGCCGAGGATCTGGCCGGCAGCGTGAAAGAGCAAGCCGGTGTCGCTCAACATTCGCTCCACCAGCACATCCGCTGCGTGTCGCTGCGACATGGTCCACCATTCGTGGAGCACGAGTAGCGCGCGCGCAACCGAATGTGAGTTTTCGACCGGAGCCTGAGTGATCGCGAAGCGAATGCCGAGGAGCTGTGCATCATAGAGGTCGGACGGGCTCATGCCGAAGAACAGCCCCTCAAGAGCAGCAACCACCGCCACCGAATTCTCGGGGTCTGCGATTGCGCGCAGCACGATCAGCAGCTCGTTGAGCTCACGCTCCTGGGGAAGCGGCGCTCCGGTAGTAATCGCGGGTACGTTATGCATGGCGAGCGCGCGGGCATAGACCTCGATAGGCGCCTTTGTGGCCGTGAGAATCAGGAAGTCGCCCGCCGACCGCACTCCGCTCGCGATGCGCTCCGCGATCCAGGACGAGACCATCGCCGCGTCGGCATCAGTGATGTCGGAGTTCTTCTTCCCTTCGGGACAAACCGAATAGAAGTACACGCCGTCTGGCCCATCCGCCTCCTTCGTCGTCTGCATCGCGCTGAACGGCGCCTGCTCCGGCGTCGCAGCCTCGGGAAAGACCCGATGGAAGTAGTCGTTGACGAGCGCACCGATGGGGCGGACCGAACGGAAATTGCGTGTGAGCGCGAGCACCGCACCGCAATCGCTCATCCGCTTCTTGACGAGCTCGTACGTCTGAATGTCGGCCCGGCGGAAACGGTAGATGCTCTGCTTCGGATCGCCGACGACAAAGAGAGCGCCGGGCCTCGGAACGACGGACTGCCAATCGTCTCCCTGATCCGAATTCGATGCGAGAAGGAAGCACACCTCGGCCTGGATGGGGTCCGTATCCTGAAATTCATCGACGAGCAGATACGCGAAGCGTGCTCCGAGCTCATCGCGTACTGCCGGGTGCTCGCGGAGCAGCTTGGCGGCGAGAACGAGCAGATCTTCGAATCCGAGCTGGCCGGTGAGATGGCGCTCTTGTTCGAAGTCCTTCCCGGCCCTCAGGAGCGTGCGCATCACGATCGGATAGCGATGCTCGCGCCACTGTTGCAGCACGCTCGAAATCGACCCCGCGAGGAGCGCGGAGAAATCCTCGCTGAGGGTCTTTGCGGCGAGCTTTCCCTCCTTCACATCGCTCCAACGTTTTTGCGTGATCTTGCACCTCGAATCCGCGATGCCGCCGATCGCATCGCAGAAGGCCACGACCGTATTCCACCCGCCCACGCGAGCATGGAAGTCCAGCTGCCGCACGAGACCCATCAACGGATCCCAACCGTCTACCGGCTCGTTCCTTGGCATCATCGCGCGGGCGCGAGCGAGTAGCGCTTCGAGTGCGCGGCGGCAGGGCGCGATGTCCGGCGCCTCCACCTCGACGAGCGCGAAGTCGACATCGGGGTACGACATGACGGTCGAGAATGCACCATTGAGCTCTCGCGGATCGACGTCGATTTCGCGCAACAACAGCACGTCCGCATCGCCGGCGAGCTTGGCGCGCTCGACCCATCGCCGCCAGAATGACTCCTTGAGCTCGGCCCAGTCCTCGTCGCTCACTTCGTGAAAGTTGGGATCGAGCGCGACCTCGAGTGGCCGCTCGCGCAGTAGCCTCCCGCTAAAAGCGTGAATTGTTCCCACGAATGCTCGATCGAGCTCGCGAAGTGCGCGATCGAAGCGCATCCTGAGCTCGCTGCCGGGCGTCTCGTCGCGGACGTGTCTCTCGAGCTCGAGCTGAAAGCGCTCACGCAACTCGTTCGCCGCCTTGTGAGTAAATGTCACCGCAGCGATGCGGTCGACCGGTACCCCGCGCGCGACGTGCGCCACCATCCGCCCCACAAGCGACGTAGTCTTGCCGGAGCCTGCTCCAGCCTCGACCAGCATGTTGACATCCAGCTCGGTGTCGATCCGCGCTCTCGCGAGCGAGTCATCGAATGCCGGGAGTGCCACACTCATTCGTCTTCTCCGGCCGAGCGCCGCGTGCGCATCGACACCAAGGCCGCGATGGACTCATTCTCCAGCGCCCATGCAGCGCGCGGAGACGTCACGGCGAAGCGCCCTTTCTCTACGCGGCAGATCGTCTGATGCTCGCAATAGGAACAGTCGCTCTTGTCGATTGTCGGGACGAACGTCCCTGCGCTGATGTAGTCCAGCAGCGACGCGATAATCGCGCGCGCCGGAACGAGCTCGCCGGCCGAGTATTCGATGATGGCGTTGCTGCCGCGTTGGGTGGGAAAGCGATATTCGAAGCGAGTTACGGGAAGGTCGAGCCTCTCCTGCAAGGCGCTGGAATACAGCGCCGGCTGCAGATGTCGCCCGCCGTTGAAGATCCCTTTTTTCGGCGACTTGGTGAATCGGCCCGGACGCCCGGTCTTGTAGTCGACCACGCGCAACGTGCCATCGGCCAGCGTGTCCACTCGATCGATGCGGCCGGTCATTCGCAGCCTGCGGCCATCGCCGAGCGCGTACTCGCCAAGGGGATGGCCTCGGCCAAACGGAAACTCCACATCGCGCCAGGTGCCCGACTCGTCGCGCATCGCGAGATCACGCTCCATCTCGAGAAACGCCTTCGTCGCGCGTCGGAGCTCGGCGGCCTCTACCTCGAAGACCGCGAGGCCAGGCGGGGGGACATCCTCACGCCATTGTGCTATCACCTCGTCCGCGATTGCGGAGATGCACGCCTCGGCCTCGGCGCTGTCGAGCTCTGACTGCCGCGCACGGAAGCTCGCGATGAATTTTTCGAAGATCTCGTGGAGGATCAGTCCGCGCTGACTCTCATTGAGCCATCGCGTCGCGTCGAACTCCGGGTCGTCGGGAAGGTACAGCGAGAGTCCGTAGCGATAGAACCACGAGAGGGGGCAGTTAGAGAGCCGCTCGAGCTCTGATGCAGAAATGGGTCGGGCGTTCGCAAGGGTCGGATCGAGCGCAGCGCTCGCCTGCGGTACAAGGCCGTGATAGGCGGTAAGATCGGGGCTTAGCGCGCGTGAAGCCGCGATCAGGCCGTCACCGAGCATCGGGAATGATGCGGCGACGAGCGCGTCGCCGTCCAGAAGAAGTGCATCATCAGCGAGCGCGTCGAGCCAGACATCGCGCGCGTCGAGCAACTGACTCGCCGGCTGCGCACGGTTGGCGTTGCGACCAGGAACGGCCGACGCTGGCGGCTGAAGCATCGTGCGGAGGTCGCCGTACGAGAGTGTTGGTGTTCCCTTCGCGATACGCCAGAGCTGCAGCAGTGCAGGTGCGGGACCACTCTCGCGGGCCGCAAGCGAGGTGCTCGTCGCATACGAGAGTGTGACGCGTCCGCGCATCGAGGCCAGCACCGCGGAAAGTGCGAACGTCGCCTCATCGCGCCGCTCGAGCGATGTGACGAGCTCGCCGCCCTCGATTGCGCGACGGATCGCATCGGGGAGCAGTGGATCCTGCCGTCCGCTGCCCATCGTGCGGTCTGCATCGAGTCCGGCAATGAACACACGTGCGCGACCCGTGGACCCCGCGTGCGCCAGGTCGGTCAAGTGAACCATCCCGCCAGCCGCACTCCATGGCTTGCGCTCATCGGTCACGAGTGGCCACGCGCGCAGATCTGAAAGTGCATCCCTCAGCGCGGCGAGCGCCGCCGAAAACGAGGAGAGCACTTCAGTCAGCGACGCGATTTGCAGGAGTCTGGTGCGGAAGCGCAGTGCAGTCTGGTGTTCGGCGACGCCATCAATCGGCAGCATCGCGAGCCACGCAAGCGTTGATTTGGCGAGCGCCGAAGCTGATGACTGGACGGTCCGGTCGCTCCCTCTCTCGGGAACTTCGGGAGCAGCAGCGAGCAGCGCGCGAAGAAGCGCAGATAGCGCGGCGCTTCCGCGGCGGCGCGAATCGAGTCGCCCTCTGTACTCCTCATCCGATTCGTCCTCTGCGCGATGGAGCTTGCTCGCGTATTCGGCGCTCTCGAGTTGCGCGATCGCCTGCACGTACCGAGCCCGTCCCCATCCGATCTTCAGCGGACGCAGCTCCCGGGCGAGCGCAGTGGACGCGATGGCCGAATCGGTGCCCTCCAACTCGCCGGCCTCGAGCGCCTCCCGCAGGATATCCGCGGACAAGCCATCCTCGAGCCAACGGAACCACCGCTCGAGTGCCCGCCCAAGCCGCGTGCGCGCCAAAGGCACTCCATGCAGCATCGTCGCGCCGATGCCGAGCTGCTGGGTGAGCGCATCGAGCGCGATGCCATAGCCATCGACATCCGTCGTGACGATCTCCACGTGATCCCACCGCAACCCTTCTGCGACGATTCGGCGGCATATCTCGCGCAGCTCTTCCGACGGCGTCGCCGCCGCGAAGAGATCGATGCTTACCGCACTCTCATCGACGTTCGTCGCCTGCCCGTCGTCGAACGTGCTCGCAGTCAGAAGGGAGAGTGGCGAGATAGGCCGCGGAACCGGTTCCGCCTGCCCGGCGACGACGGAGAGCAGCCGCGGAGGTGCGTCACTCCCGATGACCGGATCGGCAGCGAGCACACGGGCTCCGTGAGTCAACAGCCGCTGCAGAAGCTGCCCCGGCAGTCCGCGCATCATGAGTGTAGGCGCGAGGAAGACCAGACCGTCGAGAACGAACGGGGCCTCGCGATCGAAGCCGGACAGTGCCGACCGAAACACCTCCGCGGCATCGGCGACCTTGTGCGCGGCGAGAAGCCGTTCATACTCGCGCAGCACTTCGGGAACATCGAAGGCGGGTGACCCGGGCGTTACGACTCTCTGGAGCTCGTCAGCCGAAACCGCGGCGGTCCGCAGCTCGAGGATCGAGTCACGCACCGACTGTCTGAAGCCGAGGCTACCACCGAGTGCGACGAAGCCGGAAGTCACTCCCATGCGGGCAATGGCAGTATCGAGCGCGTGATTCACGAACGCGCCGATCTCGATGTCGTTGCCGGCGCGAACTCCGCGTTCGGACAGTGGTAGAATTGCGAGCTCCTCAGCGATCGTGCGTAGCGTCGTCGCCTCCCAGCCGATCCAGCCGCCGGTTTCGCGAGCGAGCGCTGTGAGATGCTCGCGACCGAAGTTGATGTCCGGCCCAACGAGCCGCTTGCGCACGACCGAGTGCTCGCGCGTCGCTACCATGAGCGAATCGCGAAAGTGCGAACGTGCGGGCGCCGGCTCGGAGCTGATTGCGGTCAAGGTCCTCGGGATCTCTCGTTGCGTCAGCACTGCACGCGCGCGAGTGCATGAGCAGCTCGCGTCGCGATCGTCTTTGGCTCCTTCAAAGTGGCGTATACCTCTGACAGCCAACTCCGAAAATGTTCCGCATCCGTGAACATAGAGACCAGGGACCACGCCAGCCACCCGCGTGTACCATCTGTTCACCAACTGCTTCGCTCCAGCAGGGCCAGAAGGAGCTCACTCGTTTCTTCAGGGAATTCGTCAACCAGGCGGAAATCGTATGACAAAGCTCCTTGGACTCCTCGCGATCGCGCTCACCGTTCCCGCCGCCGCCCTCGCGCAGCGCGGCAACGACGGGCGGCATCAGGACCAGGGCCAGCGTAGCTCCGGCAGCTCGCACGTCGAGCCGCGCAGCAACGGCAACTACGGCGGCGGCGATCGCGGTCGGTCCGGCGACCATCGCGCCCAGCAGAGCTACGGCTCCCACCCGGGGTACCAGGATCGCTCGGCTCCGCGTGCCGAGGCGCGCAACAATGCGAATTGGGGTCGTGCTGATCGTGGCCAGCCGTCGTACCGCGTCGATCGCACGAATCGCAGTAACGATCGCCCAAGTTACGATCGTCCCAATTACGATCGTCCCAATTACGACAATCGCTCTCGTGTCGATGCTCGCTACCACGTGGATACTCGCAATCGTGTCGACAATCGCTACCGCGGCGACAATGGCTACCGCGGCTATCGTCCGTCCACGTCGTATCGCCTCGGCTACGGATTCCGCGGCGGATTCTCGCACGACTACATCGGACCGCGCCACGTATGGCGGCTCGAAGGCGGTGGACGCGATCGCTTCTTTTTCCGCGGCTTCTACTTTCGCGTTGTAGCATACGACTACGTGAACGCGGATGACTGGTACTGGGACCGCGACAACGTGATCATCTACGACGATCCCGACAACTCCGGCTGCTACCTCGCCTTCAACACCAGGCTCGGCACGTATCTGCACGTGACATTCGACGGCAACTAAGCCGAGCTCACA
>JALYSW010000256.1 GCA_030854615.1 Gemmatimonadota bacterium | reverse complement strand
TCCGCGATGCCGAAGCGGATGTTGCGCACGCCGCCCACCGTCAGCTCGGCGCTCGCGTTGTAGCCGAGGTTCTCCCCTTTCCACTCGAAGTGATCGGCGGAGCGGTAGATCCCGATCGCGGAGAATCTCAGCAGCCCAATGCCCGTGTTCTGCCGAATGGATGGCCCCGCCATCACCGGTAGCCCTTCGACGCGATTGTAGGGACCGCCCTCGATGATGAAGCCGTGGCGCGGACGCACGTGCCGCCTGAGCCAGTGCTTGAACCAGCTCGCGTCGGGAATCTCCGCGCCCTCCGGCGACTCGGCGATGATCAGCTCGCCCGCCTGGCGAAACTTGAGCGGGTCCGCGTGTACGTGCACGTCGCCGCCGACGTGCGCGCTGTCCGTACCCGTTGCAATCCCGCCCGTGACGATGACGTCGTTGTCGACGTGTCCCGTTGGTGCGATCGTCAGCGACCCGTTAATGACGATGACGCTGCCGTGCACGTGTCCCGCGACGGTGAGCGGTCCCGAAAGCACCGCGACATTGCCCACCACGGAGTCGCCCGCGGCGACCGTCGTCACGCCAGTGTTGCGCAGCCCTGCGACGGAGTTGAACAGATAGGCGATCTCCGATGCGTCATCGTACGAGAGCCCGGCGTGCACACTATCGGCGGCCTGCGCGCGCGCGCGCACCGCAATCGGCGCAAGCATGACGATCGCCGCCGCGAGCATCCGGACCACTCTGCGCGCGCACGACATCAGCCGTTCCACTCGATCGAGAGCCGCCGCATCCGCCGATACAGATTCGGCCGGTCCGTGCGCAGCCGCCGCGCCGCCTCGGCCACGTTCCCCTTTGCCGCCTCGAGCGCCTGCGAGATCAGCACGCGCTCGAAGTCGTCGAGTGCGTCGCCCAGCGGCTTGTCCGTGTCGGCGGCAGAGGGCATCGCACTCGACGGCGCGCCGCGATCGATCGCCAGCACCGCGCCGACATCCGTCGCCGTCACCTCGACGCCCGCGTGCAGAATGCTCAGCCGCTCCACGATGTTCGCGAGCTCGCGTACGTTGCCTGGCCAGCGATAGCGGCGCATCAGATCGAGCGCCCCCGCGGTCCAGTGCGGTGCGGGATAGCCCCCTCGCGTGAGCCCGAGCGCCGAGAAGTGACGCACGAGCGCGTCCACATCCGCTGCACGGTCGCGCAGCGGCGGGAGGAGCATCGGGATGACGTTGAGCCGGAAGTAGAGATCCTCGCGAAAGCTTCCCTCGGCGACGTTTTTCTCGAGATCCTTGTTCGTCGCCGCGACGATGCGGACGTTCACCGGAATCGGCTTGCCACCGCCGACGCGCTCGATCTCCTTCGCCTCGATCGCGCGCAGCAGCTTCGCCTGCGCCTCGGCGCCGAGGTCGCCGACTTCGTCCATGAAGAGCGTTCCCTGGTCCGCGAGCTCGAAGCGTCCGATGCGCCGGTCCGTCGCGCCGGTGAAGGCGCCGCGCTCGTGTCCGAACATCTCGCTCTCGACGAGATCGCGCGGAATCGCGGCGCAGTTCACGCGCACGAACGGCTTGTCGCGGCGCGGGCTCCCGTAATGGATCGCGGCGGCGACGAGCTCCTTCCCCGTCCCCGACTCACCCATCACGAGCACGCGCGCATCGCTCGGCGCGATGCGGCCGATCAGCTCGCGCACGCGCTCCATCGCCGCGCTGCTCCCGACCATCTCGCCCGTGAGCCCGAACTCCTCGCGCAGCGTCTGCGCCTCGCGACGCGCCTTTCTGAGCTCCAGCGCGGAGCGGATGGTCAACAGCATCGCCTCGTGCGTCAGCGGCTTCTCGAGAAAGTGGAAGGCGCCGAGCTTGGTCGCGCGCACCGCGTCGCTGAGCTCCGCGCGCCCGCTCATCATCACCACTGGCAGAGCGGGGAAGCGCTCGCGCAACTGGGAGAGCGCCGCCATCCCATCGAGCTCGCCGGGCATCATCAGATCGAGCAGCACGGCATCCGGCTCGCGCTCGGTCGCGGCGCGCACTCCCGCCGCGCCGTCGGCCGCATCGCGCACACTGAAGCCTTCGGCGCTCAGGATCGCGCCGACCATGCGCCGAATGTTCGGCTCGTCATCGATAATCAGGACTTCCGGCATCTGTTACGGCCGCCGCGGTGGGAGCTGCTGCGGAGCACCCTGCGGCCGTTCGCTCAACAGCTTCGTGGTGAAGCGCTGCCCCTCGGAGATGCGCTCGACCTCAACGGCGATCGAGTCGATCGCCTGCTCCATGCGCTCGAGACGGCCTGTGAGCTCCAGAGGGATCTTCGGCTGAAGCGACTCGCGATCCATCTTGCGCGCTATGGCTCGCGCGATCGGATAGCCGATGGCGGTGACGCCCATCATGATGAAGAGAACGATCGGTATGAGCTCTCCTGGAATGTTCATCAATCCTCCTCTACTGCTGGTTCGACTGTCTCGGCGGGATTCCCACCGATGGGAAGCGCCATCGTGATCTCCGTTCCCTCACCTACAGCGCTGCTCGCGCTCACGAAGCCGTGGTGCGCGAGAATCGTCTGGCGCACGATGGCGAGCCCGAGCCCGGTGCCGCCGGGCTTGTTCGTGACGTACGGCTGCCAGATCGATTCGATTCGCTCGGGCGAAATGCCGGCGCCCGTGTCGCGCACGCGCAGCTCGACCATTGCCCTCCCCTCGTGCCACCGGCGTCCCACGGTGATCGTGACGGCGCCGCCCTCCGGGCACGCGTCGATCGCATTGAGCACGACGTTCGTCAGCGCGCGCGCGAGCGCATCATGGTAGCCGCGAACCAATGGCAGCTCGGACGGATGCTCCACGAGCACGTGCACGCGGGGCGAGTCGAGCGACCGCGCCACCGCGCTCGCGAGCTCCGCGAGGTCGACTTCGGCCGCAATCCCCTCCGGCAGCGTGCCGAACTGCGCGAAGCTCCGCGCCATTACCTCGAGCCGTCGCGACTCGGCGTCGAGCACGTCGATGATTTCGGCCATGCGACGATCGCCCTCCGTCGCACGCCGCAGGCTCGTGACCGCGAGGCGGATCGGCGTGAGCGGATTCTTGAGCTCGTGCGCCACGCGGCGCGCCGTCTCGCGAAACGCCTCCAGCCGCTCGGCCTCGAGCTCCCGCTCGCGCGCAGTGGCGAGCGCGCTGTCCATCTTCCGCATTCGTCGCCGCAGCGTCTCGAACTCCGGCGCGCCGCGGAGAGGTCGCCCTTCGGGGAGCGGACGTCCGCGCGCGATCAGCTCCGTCCACTCGACGACCTCGCTGAGCGGACGGCTCAGCTGCCGGCTCAAATGTCCCGCGGTGCGCGACGCGATGAGCGCCAACAGTGCAATACCGATCGCCGCGATGCCGGCGGCGATCGCAACCGTGCGCGAAAACAAATAGCTCACGCGCGACGCCTGCTCGAGCGAGTTGGTGAGCACCTGCTCATGATCCGCGACCGCGGCTTCCTGGTCGGCCGTCAGCTTCGATGCGCGCGCGGCGGCGATCGCCTTCCGTCCGGTGGCGGCAGCGTGTTCCCACGGCGCGCGTCCGCTGAGCACCGGAAGCGCGTTGCGCACGAGCTCGACGCTGCCGAAGAGCAGCGCGCTCGCGGGGATCAGTGCGAAGAGCACGAGAGAGAGGAGCACGCGCGCCCGGAAGCTGAGCCGCTTCACCGTGTCATTTACGGGTGGATTCGGAGGACTGTTTCATCATGACACTCAGAAGGTAGCCATCGTCGGCGACGTCGTGTAGGGCACGCCCTCCCTGAATCGCCCAACTTGTTGTAGATTACGAGATTGTATGATTGTGGACCGCCCCTGATGTCGTATGCCTGGACGCTTGACCGCGTCCTTGCCGCACGAGCCGGAGAGCATCCGGAACGCACGGTGTTGGTGGCGAACGGTCGCGCGCTCACGTACGCGCAGGTGAACGCGAAAGGCGCGGCTCTGGCCGCGGCGATGGCCGAGTTGGGAATCGGGGTAGGCGATCGCATTGCGATCGTGATGCCGAACTGGCCCGAGTGGGTGATCTCACTCCTCGCAGCCTCGAAAGTGGGTGCCACGGTCGTACCCGTGAACCCTCGGCTCAGCTACCACGAGCTGAAGTATCAGCTCCGGCATGCCGAAGTCTCTGCGGTCATCGCGCTCGAGCGGCATCACGGCGTCGATTATCTGCAGCTGTTCGAAGACATGCTCTCGGAGCTGCCGGACCTGCTGTACCTCATCACCGTTGGTGGCGAGGAGCTGTGGTACGACGACCGGATCTTCCAGTTCGAGGATCTGCTGTCGAGTGGGGCAGGGCGCGACCTCCCGCCGTTGAAGGCCGACGACGAGAGTGATCTCGCCCTGATGTACACGTCCGGAACGATGGGCAAGCCGAAAGGGGTGCGTCTCTCGAATCGAGCAATCGTCGAGACGGCGCAGCAAACCGGTGAGCTCCTCGAGATGGAGCCGGCGGATCGCGTTCTCGCGATGGTGCCGTTCTTCACGATGTTCGGACTGTCGGTGCTTGTTGGAGTGCTCGCGGCAGGTGCGACCCTGGTGTTGCAGGACGAGTTCGACGCCAGTGGTGCAGTAGCGCTGTTGCAGCGGGAACGGGTCACCGTGATGCACGGTGTGCCCATGATGTACCAGCTCATCATGCGTGTGCCGGGCTTCGATCCGGCGGCGTTTCCGCAACTGCGCACCGGCATCGTAGCCGGCGGCGGAGTTTCGGAAGAGCTGGTGAGGCGCGTTCGGCGCTGGTGCAACGTGCAGCTCGCCTACGGGCTCACGGAAACCGGACCGACGATGACGATGACACGCTTCAGCGATCCGGCGGACAAGCGGCTCACCACGGTGGGACGCGCACTTCCCGGTGTCGAGATCAAAGTGGTGGACATCGTCACCGGAGCGCTGCACGGGCCCGAGGCGGTCGGCGAGCTTGCCGTCCGCGGGCCGAACGTGATGCAAGGATATGTTCGCATGCCGACGGAGACTGCCCGGTCGTTCTCCCCGGAAGGCTTCTTCCTCACCGGTGATCTTGGGATCATCGACGAGGAAGGCTACGTGCGAATCGTGGGGCGCCGCAGGGAGACGATCGTGCGCGGAGGATTTCGCATCTATCCGCGTGAAGTCGAAGATCAGCTCCGTGCACACCCCGCGGTGGATGACGTCTGCGTGATCGGTATCCCCCACGACATTCTGGGAGAGCTGGTCTGCGCGTGCGTCGTTCCCGTTGAAGGAGCGGTCATCACTGGAGGCGAGCTCAAAGCGTTCGCCCGCGACACGGTGGCCGAGTACAAATTCCCTGATCTCGTTCGCTTTTTCGATGCCTTCCCGATGACCGGGAGCGGAAAGGTGCGGCGGCGAGAGCTCGAGCGCATGGTCGCGCTCGATCACACAGCAATGAGCTCTGCACTCTGAGCTCGCACACACGATAGGAAGTCATGACCCCGAGAAACAACCGTCCCGTCTCCTCGCCCCGCCCGGCCGCCGTTCCGATTCACCGTGGCCCACAGGCGATGTCTCCGGTGGCGGCATCACCGTACACCCCGGCGCCCTTCCACACCGCGCCCAACGCGGCACTGCTCATCGACTTCGACAACGTCACGATGGGCATCCGCTCCGACCTCGGCCACGAGCTCCGCTCCCTGCTCGGCTCCAGCATCATCAAGGGGAAGGTCGCAGTGCAGCGCGCCTACGCAGACTGGCGTCGCTATCCTCAATACGTAGTACCGCTGGCCGAGTCCTCGATCGATATGATCATGGCGCCGGCATACGGATCGTCGAAGAAGAACGCCACCGACATCCGCCTCGCGATCGACGCGATGGAGCTCGTCTTCAACCGCTCCGAGATCGGCACGTACATCCTGCTCAGCGGTGACTCGGACTTCTCGAGTCTCGTCATGAAGCTCAAGGAGTACGGCAAGTACGTCATCGGCGTTGGCATCCGCGAATCGTCGAGTGATCTGCTCGTGCAGAACTGCGACGAGTACTACAGCTACAACGCGCTCGCCGGCCTCGTGAAGACGAACGAGGAGGAGAACGTCAAGCACGATCCGTGGGAGCTGGTCGTCGAAGCCGCGCAGCGCATGAAGCGCAACGGTGACGTGATGCGCTCCGATCGCCTCAAGCAGGTGATGCAGGAGATCGACTCGACGTTCGACGAGAAGGATCTCGGCATGGCGAAGTTCTCGCGCTTCGCGCAGGACGCGGCGCAGCGCGGTCTCATTCGCGTGACGAAGCTCGAGAACGGCCAGATGGAAGTCGACATTGCGGAAGGGAAGGCAGTTGCCGCGAGTGCCTCGACCTCCGATGCACCGGCGCGCATTGCGATCGACCGCACGGGCGAGACCGCGGAAGAAAGCGCCGCGCGTCGCAGCCGTCGTGGTCGTGGTGGTCGTGGCCGTGGGCGCGAACGCGAGCCGCGTGGCGCGAGCGAGGCGACGACGCCCACCGTCACGCCGCCGGAAGGCACGGCGCACTTCTCTCCGTCGCTCGAAGCCCCCGTCACGGCGCCCGCCGCCGAGCGTGCGCCCGAAGCGCCGAGAGCGACGCGAGCGGCCGCCGAGCCCGAGATGGTCGGCGAGCGGCTCACGCGCGACGAGGCGCTCACGCTGCTCAAGAAGGCTGTGGCCGAGCTCACCACGAGCGAGGACAGGCCGGTTTCCGCGAGCGCCGTTCGCCGCAAGGCGCGCGAGCTCCTGGGACGCGACAGCGAGACGCTCGACGAGCGCTTCTTCCTGCGCATTCTCCGCGATGCGCACGACGCGGATGTGATCGATCTCCGCAAGCGCGGCGATGACTTCGAGGTCGCGCCGGCATCGGCGGTGGCGTCGGTGACAGAGCAGCTCGCGGCCGCCGCACCTGCGGCGGAGCCGAGTCAGTCGTCACGGAGCGCGGCCAACGCCGCGTCGCTTCGTCGCGGGATGCGCGGTCGTGGGCGCGGCGGCGAGATGCCGCCCGAGCTCATGAACTTCGGCGTCATCGGCGGCAATGCGCCGGCGGACGTCAGCGCGCCGGCAGCATCGGCCGCACAGGCGTCGGCATCGCAGCTCGAGCTCGAAGCGCAGCCGGAGTTCGCACCAAAGGCGAAGGCGGCGGCTGCGAAGACGCCGGCGGCGAAGCGCGGTCGCGCACCGGCGGCGAAGACCGCTCGCGCAAAGAAGACGGCGCCCGCGGCGGCGGCCGGCGAGAAGGCCGCTCCGAAAGCGAAGCGTCCGCGCGCGAAGAAGACCGCAACGGAGGCGTAGCCGTGGTGCGGAGGAGCGCGCCACTCCCCGCGAAGTTCTACGATCGTGACACCGAGCAGGTCGCCCGCGACCTGCTCGGTGCCGTTTTACGATGCACGACGAGCGACGGCGTGGCGTCCGGAAGGATCGTGGAGACCGAGGCGTACCTCGGCGAGCACGATCTCGCATGTCACGCAGCCGCAGGGCTCACGCAGCGAACCAGGTGGCTTTACGGCGCACCGGGGACCGCGTACGTGTACTTCATCTACGGCGTGCACTGGTGCTTCAACGCCGTAACGCGAACGGTGGGCATGCCGAGCGCGGTGCTCGTGCGTGCGCTCGAGCCGCTGAGCGGGTTGGAGCTGATGCGCGAGCGACGCGGGAACGTGGGCGACCGCGATCTCACCAATGGGCCGGGGAAGCTGTGCGAGGCGCTCGCGATCACGGGGGCGTTGAACGGCGCGCCGCTGCGGAGGGGCGCGATCGAGATCCTGCACGGCGAGGAGATTGCGGATTCGCGGGTGGTGATCACGCCGCGCATTGGGATCACGAAGAGCTCGGAATGGCCGCTCAGGTGGTATGTGTCCGAAAATGCCTACGTGTCGAAGACGCCGAAGCATCTGCGCGCCGGCGCGCCATAGGGCACGGTATGGTGGCAAACGAATCGTCTTCCGAGAATGCATCTCGCTTGCGGTCTGCGGTGCATTTCGCAGAATTCGAGTTATCGCAGGACGCGCATGGGGTCTCTAGAGAATTGTATGGTTTCGCGCATCACTGTACGCCACGAAGCTCTTGAGCTGCAAGAACGGCTGCTCGATGACCAGCCAGCTTGCGTAGGCAAGCACGATCGAACCGAAGAACGTCCCAAATACCATCTCCGCATAGAACAACCACCACGAGTTGGCAGTGGCATGCTCTTGCGGAACGGTCACGTTCAGCAGCACCAGTCGCATCACGACGAGGTGCCACACGTAGATTCCGTAGCTGATGCGGCCAACGAATCGCATCGGGCTCGTGGCAAGCCACTTCACGCCATGCACCGCCGTTGCCGTCGCAACGGCCGCAAGCGCGACGATCGCGGGAAAGAGCACGAGCTGATCGAACGAGTCTCGACTATCGATCGTGTGGCGACATAAAACCGTCGCTAGGAATAGCAGCAACCCGATGAGCGCGATGTGCTGGCGCGATCGCAGCACTCGCGCCCACAGCTCCTCATCCCGGTACGCACACGCGAGGAAGGCTCCGGCTGCGAGCAGGTCCATCCGCGTCGGTAGAAGGACGAAATTCACCTGCCCGCTGGCGCCCGTTATTACAAACATCAAACGAATCAACTCGGCCACCACGATGCATCCGATTGCGGTGCGCCGCAGCGACTTCGTCGAGATCGCGAGCACGACGAACGGCCAGAGAAGATAAAATTGCTCCTCGAGCGCCAGAGACCAAAGGTGGCCGGTCGGGAGCGTGATCGAGCTCCAGTCCCGCAGCGCGATCAGGTTGTTCACCATGTACGACCAGTACCAAAGCTGCGTGTCGTGCAGCTGCGCGACCTCATCCGGGCTCGACGTCCCGATGTGGCCTGCCACGGATAGGCTAAAGAGCAGGAAAACCACATACAGGGGCATGATTCGGAGCACGCGCCGCGCATAGAAGGTGCGGAGCGGACGCGCCGTGCCACGGATGTCGACAAGGATGCCGGTGATCAGGAAACCCGACAACACGAAAAAGAGATCGACACCCATCCAGCCCTGGCCCGAGATGCGCAGCAGGACTGTCTGCGCGCGAGATTCCGGGGAATCCGTTCAGTGCGTGGTAGAGAATCACCATGCTGATGGCGATTGTTCGGAGCCCATCCAGCGACGGCAGATGTGCCCGAGACGGTTTCTCTACGTGCGCTTCGTCCGCGACAACGCCAACATAGCTCATGTAGTCTCGCGGGCGACAACCATGGGAGCGGCAAAAACGGCGGCGCTAGATACAGCGCCGCCGTTCTCGATTCAGGTGCGATTGCTTACGGCGTCTTCTCGATCGCGCTACCGACGTTGTAACGAATGCCGGCTTCGAGAATATAGGTGGAGCGGCCGCTGAAGAAGAAATTAGCGCGGGCCGGCATGAACGTCGCCTGGCCGAACACGGAGAAGCGACGGTACTGCGCTTGGACACCGCCCATGATATCGAAGGCGACGCGGTCGCGCTGGTCATGGATTTCGCTGGCGATGACGTCCTGCTGGTCTGCGTCGATCGTCTGATTGCCAGCGACGGTGGCGTGCTGGATCAGGTTGAGCGAGAATCCGACGCCGCCGTACGGGCGAAGCGACCCCCAGTTGACGGGGAAGGCGAGGAGCGCGGCGGTGTACCGTCGCGAGTCCTTCAGGTTGACGTTGACCGCGCCGCCATTGCCGTCGCCGACGTAGCCAGTGGCGGTGAAGAACGCCTGCTCGGCGCTCAGATAGAGACCGGCCTTGTTGCGAGTGATCAGCCACTCGGCGCCGATCAGCGGTGCGGTCTTGGTCTCGATGCCGGTCGAGAAGTTCATGAGGCCCGCCTTGGCGCCCCAGAACCACGCGTTCTCGAACAGACGATTGGACTGTGCGGCGCTGACGACCGGCGTCAGGACCACGAGGGCGAGCACGGAAGACATCCAACGGACCGTGCGCATGGTGTGACTCCTCATTCTTTGTGCGGGCAAGAGGGCCTAATTGCGAGTGGCAGAGGCGCCACCGGTGAGCAAGGCGTTGAACAGCATCCGGAACGTGCCGTACGACTGACCACGGTGCTGCGGACGAAAGCCGAACATCACGACGTGTCCGCGTCCAACCGGTGCGGATATCGCGGCTGCCTTCCCCGCGATCTGTGATGCTCCCTGCAGATATCCACTCAGCAGAATGTCTTCTTCCCGATTGGGGTATCGCGCGATCACTCGTACTTGCGACGCGGCGCCGACATCGAAGGTCACGGAGTTGGTGAAGTAGACCGCGGCCGTATCCGGCATCCCGTAGCTGATTGCATTGGTCGTATCGACGAGCACTCGCAGGATCGAGCCCGGTGCGTAGAGCGGCTCCGCGTTCTCTCCGGCGCCCGGCGCGCGCGATCGTGATTCGTCAGTCAGGCGGCGCGGAACGACGATCCGCTTCACCGGCACACCGAGCGACTCGGTCGCCAGCTCTGACGCATGGTCGAGCAGCACCAGCGTTCCCCCATTCGTGACGAATTCCCGGATCGCAGCGATACCGGCAGTGCCGAGCCCACCGGCGTATTGGGGGGGAGTTTCCATGGCGGAATTCCCGTCTCGCATCTCCCGCAGGCTCATGTCGGGGACGAGCAATACGTCGAAGTGGTCACGCAACTTGCCCGCTTTCGCGCCCGAATCGGTCAGAGAGACGTACGGAAGGTGGAACTGTTCGAGCACCCAACGGCACCAGCCTTCGTCCATGTTGCCGGTCCAGGGGCGGTAGATGGCGATGCGGGGGAGCTTCTTGAGCGTGTAGCTGCCGCCCTTACTATTGGTGCCGATGCTCGCATTGACCGTGATTCGATGCCTCGCACGCAGGATGCTGTCGACAGTCGCGAACTCGTTGGTGTGGCGTGCGTCGATCTCACCCGCGCGCATCGCCAAATGGAACTCGCGACCCTCGGTTGCGCCGCCGTGAGGAATGCTCGCGAGCGGCCACGCGACGACGCCCATCTGTAGCGGAAGCGTCCACCCGGTGACGTCATACGGCTGTTCCGGTGGGCCGCCGGGCCAGAGCAGTCGCTTCGGATAATGCTGGACCTCGAGCAGATCCTTGGCGTGTGCGCGGAACGGCTGCGCCATCGGGACAATGATCGAGCTGTCGGTGTAGCTCACCTCGATTCCTCCCAGCTCGAGTTTGTTCGCGAGCAACACTGCGGCGCCTGGATCTCGCTGCCTGATTGGTATCTCCCACGCCTTCACCGAATCACTCTCCCCCATCGCGATCTCCCGCCGCCCGAGCGTCACGAAGTCCCGCACGTATCGCTCGCGCTCCGAGCTCGCGAGATGCACCAGCGCCTCGCTCGCGATCAGCTCGTAGTCCACGATGTCTCTGAGCGTCCACAGTCCCGCCTTCCAGGGATTCGGGAAGTTCACCGAGCGCTCGTACTTGGGCAGCCCGCGCTCGTGGCCCGTGAGCTCCGAGTCCACCTGCACGATCGGCGTCGCCACCTTCACGCTCGCCGCCTCGGTGAGCAGCCCCATCATGTTGTGCCGCGCCGGCGTCGACCGCGCGCCGCCGTCCCACCACATGTCGTACACGGCGTGATCGACCACCCCAGCCTTCCCACGCGATTCGAGCGCGCTCGCCATCTCCGCACCGATCAACCCGATGCCGCGCACGATGAGCGGATCGATGTTCGGATCGACGGGATCGAGGAACGGCGGCACGAACAGACGTGATCCCTCGGACCCCTGCTGGTGCACGTCGTAGAAGATCTCGGGGAGCCACTCCTTGTAGAGCGCGTGCGTCACCAGCCGCGTCTCGATCTGCGTCATCATGAACCAGTCGCGGTTGTCGTCGTGCCCCGTGTACTTGTTGTAGATCCACGGCATGTCGCCGCCCTCCCACTTCGTGCCGAGCTGGGAGCGGTACCACTGGACGACCATCTCCTCACCGTCAGGATTCACCGACGGGATGAGAATCACCACGGTGTTCTTCAGCTCCGCCTGCAGCGTGTCGTTGGTCGCGAGCCGGTACGCGAGCTCCATCGCCATCTGCGAGCTCGCGATTTCGTCCGAATGGATGTTGCACTGGATCACGAGCACCGCCGGCTGGTGCGCGTACAGCGCCACCTCGTCCGCCCTCTTCAGAATTCGTGGATCGGCGAGCGACCGCTGCGCGGCGAAAATCGCGTCGCGGTTGCGGACATTCTCCGGCGTCGAGATGATCGCCGCGATCAGCGGCTTCCCCATCGTCGTCTGCCCGAGCGTCTGGATCGACACCGCCGGTGACGCAGCTGCAAGCTTTCCGAAATAGCCGAGGATCTCATTCCAGTCGGCGAGCTTCCGGTCCGCGCCCACCTGGTAGCCGAGCATCGACTGCGGCGTGGGCACAGTGGGCCCCTGCGCAAGAACGCTCGCGGCGGGAATGCATCCCGACGCGAGCGCTGAGGAAACGACGAGGGCGATCAGCGAGCAGCTACGGGCTCGCGTGCTGGGCGACGGCATTAGCGACTCTCCTCATGAGTGTAGATCGTACCCGATTGTCTACTTCACCAGCCCGACCGCCCGTCCCACCTTCTTGAACGTCGTCACGGCGTAGTCGAGGTCCGCTTTCGTGTGCGACGCCGAGAGCTGGCACCGGATGCGCGCGTGCCCCTGCGGCACCACGGGAAATCCGAAGCCCGTCACGAACACGCCCTCGCGCAGCATCCGCTCGCTCATGTCGAGCGCGAGCGACGTCTCGCCCACGATGATCGGAACGATCGGCGTGTCCCCCGGAATCGGCGCGAACCCCGCCTCCGTGATCGCCGCGCGGAAGTACTTCGCATTCTCGCGCAATGCCTGGACGCGCTCCGGATGCGCCTCGATGAACTCGACCGCGGCCAGCGCGCTCGCGGCCACCGTTGGCGGCAGCGCATTCGAGAACAGCTGCGGCCGCGAGCGCTGCGTCAGATAATCGGTGAGCGACGCGGGCCCTGCCGTAAATCCTCCCGCAGCGCCGCCGAGCGCCTTGCCGAGCGTCGAGGTTATCACATCGACCTGACCCAACACATCATAGTGCTCCGCCGTCCCGCGCCCCTTCGTACCGAGCACGCCGGTCGCATGCGAGTCGTCCACCACCACGATCGCATCGTACGTGCGCGCAAGCTCCAGAATCTCGGGGAGCTTCGCGATGTCGCCTTCCATCGAGAAGATCCCATCCGTCCAGATGATCCGCCGTCGCGCGCTTTTTGCTCCCGCGAGCTTTTCCTTCAGATCATCCATGTCGGAGTGCTTGTACACGGCCGTCGTGCACTTCGTGATCGCCTTCGCGAGTCTGATCGAGTCGATGATCGACGCATGATTGAGCGCGTCCGAGATGACGAAGTCGCCCTCCTGGACGACCGTCGCCGTGAACCCCTCGTTCGCGTTCCACGCGGACACGTACGAGAGCGACGACTCCGTGCCGCTGAAGCGCGCGAGCGCCGTCTCGAGCTCCCGATGGATGGTGAAGGTGCCGCAGATGAAGCGCACGCTCCCGGTCCCCGCGCCAAACTTGTCGAGCCCCTTTCGCCCGGCCTCGACCACGCTCGGCTC
>JALYSW010000336.1 GCA_030854615.1 Gemmatimonadota bacterium | reverse complement strand
CGGTCGCACCGCGCGCTGGAAGTGACGCTACGCGCTGCGGCGCACCCTGCGAAGACGGCGCGCGCACGGGCGCACCACCCACCAGCGGCGGCGCCTTCGCCGTCGGCGCCTTCACCGTCGGAGACTTCAGCTCGCGCGTCTGCACCCATGCGTCGCGCTTCACGCGGAACCAGTCGCCCGAGGCCGACTGCCTGCCCACAGTCGTCCCATCCTCGATGACGGCGATGATCGGCGCCGACGGGGTCGCGCTCACGCGCAATGCCGCGCCGCTCGACGCATGCACCGTCAGCTCATCCTTCCTCGCGGTGACGACGCTCTTGTGAAGAAATCCTTCGATCGTCACGGCGGTCCAATTCGCCTTCGTCGCCCCGGTCTTCACCGCGGCGCCGACGCGCATCGTCGCGACGAGTCGGCCGTCGGGCGACGCGCGCACCGCCGCCGCCGTCGCCGCAGTGGTCTGCGCGCGGGCCATCGATGACGCGGAGGCCACGAGCACGCAGAGCAGCACGAGCGAATTAGACCGCATCGCTGGATGGGGGATGGATGGTCGGGTACATTTCCGAGGCTGGGGTTGCGCCGCAGTATACGTTCGAACTCTCACTGAGCAAAGATGTCGACTACGCGCAAGCGCCCAGTCGTGTTGTTGGTGCTGGACGGATGGGGCTATCGTGCAGAGCGAGATGGGAACGCGATCGCGATGGCGCGCACGCCCACCTGGGATGCGCTCTGGTCCGGCACCTCGCGCACGCTGCTGCATGCGTCCGGACTGCCCGTCGGCCTCCCCGAAGGACAGATGGGGAACAGCGAAGTCGGACATCTGAACCTTGGCGCCGGCCGCGTGGTGCCGCAGGATCTCGTGCGCATCAACGGCGCGATCGACGACGGGTCGTTCTTCCGCAATGAGACCCTGCTCGAGACATGCGCCGCCGTGCGCGCGAGCGGCGGCACGCTACACCTCGCGGGGCTCATCGGGAACGGCGGCGTGCACGCGGTCGACAAGCATCTCTTCGCGCTCATCGATCTGGCCGAGCGTGAGAAGGTGCCGCACGTCGCCATCCACGCGTTGCTCGATGGACGGGACACGCTGCCGCGGTCCGCACTCGGCTTCATGGAGCAGACGCTCGAGCGCGCGAAGGGGCGCGCCGAGGTGGCCTCGGTCGGCGGGAGATACCACGGGATGGACCGCGATCGTCGCTGGTCGCGCACGGAGCTCTGGTACCGCGCGATGATGCAGGGCGTGGGCCCCCGCGCGCCTGACGCGCTCAGCGCGATTCGTGCCGCCTACGAGCGCGGCGAAAGCGACGAGTTCATGTTGCCGGTGGTGATCGTACGGAACGAGCAGCCCGTCGCGACGGTACGAGATGGCGATGCGATCATCTTCTTCAACTATCGCTCGGACCGGATGCGCCAGATCACACGCGCGGTCACGGAGGATCCGTTCGACGGCTTCGACGTCCGCGGGCGCCCGTCGATCAAGGTCGTCACGATGACGCAGTACGACGAGACGTACGACGTCCCCGTCGTCTTTCCGCCGTTCACTCTCGCCCGCGTGGTGGCCGAGGTGATCTCGGCGCACGGCGGCACGCAGTTCCGCACCGCCGAGACCGAGAAGTACGCACACGTGACGTACTTCTTCAATGCGGGGCACGAGACGGCGTACAAGGGCGAGGTGCGCGAGCTGGTGCCGAGCCAGAAGGTGGCGACGTACGATCTCGCGCCCGAGATGAGCGCGTACGGCGTGACGGACGTGTTGTGCAAGGCGATCAGCGCGCGCAACTACGACTTCATCCTCTGCAACTACGCCAATGGCGACATGGTGGGGCACACCGGCGTGATCCCGGCAACGATCAAGGCAGTGGAGACTGTGGACGAATGTCTCGCGCGCGTGATCGCTGCCGCACAGCGGGCGGACGCGCGATTGATCGTTACCGCGGACCATGGGAACTGCGAGATGATGATCGACCCCGCGACGGGCGGGCCGCACACCGCACACACGACGAACCCGGTTCCACTGGTGATTGTCGATCCGGATGGTGATCGTCCGCTGCGGGCCGGTGGTGCGCTGCGAGATGTAGGACCAACGGTACTGGAGATGCTCGGCGTGGAGAAGCCCACCGAGATGACCGGGATCGACCTCAGAGAGATGGGAGCCGCATCGTGAAGCTCGTACTCACCGCCGCACTGCTCTGCCTGGGCGCCGCACCACTCGCCGCGCAGGTGGGAAGCGCGCCGGACAA
>JALYSW010000159.1 GCA_030854615.1 Gemmatimonadota bacterium | reverse complement strand
TTCGCCAGCTCCGCGACGTAGCGCCTGATCATCCCGATCGTCACGCTGACCTCACCGGCCGACGTCATGTACGGATCCGCGATCTCGTGCTCACGATATCGCCCCGTCGCGGTCATCCCGCCGAAGAGTCGCAGCTTCGGCCGCGATTCCGGAAAGCTCGCGAGGATGTTCACGTAGTTCAGATCGTCCATCGCGAAGATGACGTCGTAGTCCTTCACCAGCTGCGCGGTGAGCCGCGTCGCAGCGTGCTCGCGCAGCGAAGCGCCGAGCTGCCGCGCAGCTTCCTGCGCTCGCGCATCCGCGGGACGGCCATCGTGCGCGTTCGTCCCCGCAGAGCCGATCTTCACGCCGGTGATCCCCGCCTCGCGCAGATCGTCGCGCAGAAAGGCCGCCGCTGCCGCACTCCGCATGATGTTGCCGTGGCAGACGAAGATCACCGAGGCGGCAGGCTCCGGCAGCGACACTTCGCGCGTCGCGCCAACGGTGCCGAGCAGTCGTCGCTTCACGTACGCCGCGCGACGATCCGCCGCGAGATTGCGCGAGTCCTTCGCGATCGAGAGCAGCGAGCGCGGGATGATCGCGCGCAGCCCGAACTTCACCGCATCCTTCGACCACCGCGTGAGCACGTGCGCGACTTCCTGAATCGCGGGGAGCGGATCGCTCCACGACCACATCGCCGACTTCACAGCTGGCGCGAAGTCCGTGAGCAGCTGGCGGAACGCCGCGCCAAACGCGATGCGATCCTCCGCGCGCTCGGCGAACGCGTGTCCCGCACGCTCGAGCGAACCCGCCGTCCAGCGCATGCGCAGGCCGAGCGGATACGACGCGGGCGGCGAAGGGATCTTTCCTTGCGAGAGCTGCCACGCGTAAAGAGGGAAGTCGACGCCCGCAATCGTGTTGAGCGGCAGCGATCCCCAGAAGCGTCCATTCACTTCCATCAGCGCGGTCTCGCCCGTCTCGCGATCGTGCCGGAACTCCACCATCGCCACGCCCTCCCACTCGAGCGCGCGCATCAGCCGCATCGAATAGTCGAGCAGCATCGGGTCCACGGCCTCCGCGATGGCGACGACGGCGACGCCGCCCGATGGCGGATTCTCCGAGAGCCGTCGATGCTGAAAGCTCGTCACGAGCTCACCCTTCGCGATGAGCAGCTCGATGCCGACGCCCTGTCCGCCGTGATACGACTGGAAGAGCAGCCCCTCGCCAAAGCGACTCTGCGTCGCAAAGGTGGTGCGAAGTTCCTCCGCCGACTCGAAGGTGCGCGTCTTGAATTGGTGCGACGTTTTCCTGCTCTTGTCGCCCGGCTTGGCGATGATCGGAAAGCGCATGTGCTCGAGCGCTGCATCGAGATCGCTCGCGCGCTCGATCGTCATCGATACCGGAACGGGCACGCCAGCCTGCGCGGCCATCGCCAGCGTGATCGACTTGTCGAGCACCCGCTGCACGATGGCCGGTGGCGGCGCACCGACCGCGCAGAAAGGCGAGAGGTCATCATACGCGGCGCACACGATCTGCAGCGATGTGTCGCTCGTGGGAACGACCCACGACGCGCCCTCCGAGCGCGCGAGGCGGGCGAGCATGGTGGCGGATTCGGCCATATCGCCGCGCAGCTGGACGGTGCGAGCGATGGCGCGCGACGAGATGCGCAGCGACTGTCCGCGCGGCGTCGCGACGATGCAGCGCACACCCGCGCGATGCAGCGAACGGGCGATCGTGACGAGCTTGCGCGGCTCCGCGCCTACGATGATCACGCTAGGGACGTTCCCCGCTTCCTCGCGATGCGAAAGAGCGGGGGACGATGCGGCATCAGGCACCAGCGCTGCCGACCTGGGAGTTGATCTTCTGCTCGAGGAGGTTCGCGTCGACGAAGAACTTCGCGGCCCAGCTCAGATACTCGAACTTGCCGTACTCGCCGTCCACCGGGAACGAACCCTTCACGCCGCCGCGCAGCTCCGGTGCACCGTCGACGCGCACACGCGAGCGCACATACGCATTCGTGCGTCGCCCGGCATCGAGAAATTTCTCGTCACCCGTGATCTGATAGAGCATGAGCCAGCAGTGCGCGATCTGCACGGAGCCCGTCATGCACGCCCACTTCACCGCGCCCGTCCAATCATCGTTCAACCGCCCCGGCACAAAGCCACTCGGCCGCAGCGCCGACAGCGTGCCATTCGCCGTGCGAAGGGCGGCGTCGAGCAGGGCAGGGTCATTCGAGAAGCGGAAGCCCTCGATCACGCCGCGCATCGCGTACCCAATCGTGTGCGTGAGCGGATGTGCCGCGTCGTTCAGGCAGCAGTCGGAAAACCAGCCGTTCTCGCGCTGCTTCGTGAGCGCCCACGCGATGTTGCGCAGCGCGGACTCGCGGTAGCCGCGCGACGGATCCATACGCGCGGCCTCGAGCAGCCCCCAGGCGACGTGCGTCTCGTACGCCTTGTCGCCGGCTTGCGCGAAGGGCGTCGGGTTCTTGCGCCACGCGCCGTCGTCGTCCTGCGTGCGCACGAGCCAGTCGGCAGCACTTCGCATCGCGGCGCGATAGTCCTCGCCCAGCTCGGCCACGCCACTCGCGAGCCCGATGAGGATCTGCCCAGTGTTGAAGGTCACGGGGACAACTGGAGTCTGACCGATCACGCCGCCCTGGAAGCCACCGCCCTCGAGCTGAATCGAGACCCACCAGTCGAGCACCACGCGCGCACGCTCGCGATGCACCTCGGCCGGCACGCCGGGCTGTCCGCGAAGCAGCGTCGGCACGATGTAGCCGCTCGTCTCCGGATACGACGCACGCCATCCCGACACGAGGCTGTAGTCGCGCGCAATGCCGCCGTCGTTCGAGAGGGAATTGTCCTGCGCGACACCAAGCCAATCGAGCGCAGCGGCGACCGTGGTCGCGATCCCCGGATCGGTAAGCTCTGCAGTGCGCCGATCGCGCCGCGATTCCGACTTCGCGGCTTCGGGGAGCGCGAGATCATCGCGCACCTTGCGGGCCTTGTTCAGGAGGGCGTCAATGCCGGGATTCATGATTCGATAAATGTATCGTCTCGCAGTATTTTCGGGCAGACGGGGACACTTTCGTTGCAGCAGGTCATCTAGAGCACCAGCTCCCAGTCCTGGCCGAGTTGCTCGCTGCCGAAGTGCGTGTGCATCTCCTCGCGCACGAGATCGAATCCATTGGCGATGTAGATCGCCCGGGCGGCGTGAAGCACGGCGTTCGTCCACAACGTGACCTTCGCGTATCCCGCCGAGCGCGCGAAGTCGAGGCATGCGCGCACGAGCGTTTTTCCGACGCCAAGTCCGCGCGCGCTCGGCTCGACGAGCAGGAGGCGCATCCGCGCGACGGATTCGCTCTCGCGGACGAGCAACACGGAGCCGACGCGCTCTCCGTCGGCGAGGGCGATCCAGAAACGCTCGCGAGCGGGGTCGTGCTCGCGCGCGAAGTCTGCGACGATCTGCACGACCAGCGCCTCGAAGTGGTTGCCCCACCCGTACTCGTCGGCGTAGAGCTCTCCGTGCCGTTCAATCACCCATCCGAAATCGCCCGGCGCGGGCTGGCGCAGCACGGTGGGCGTCGGGGTGGGAGCGGGAGTGCGCTCGCCGAGGATGTGCTCGATGGCGTGCATGGCGCCGACGAGGGCGCGCTGGCTCGCGGTGGGGTGGGGGGCGAGCAGCGCGGCGATCTCGTCGTGGGCCAGCGCGTCGAGCTTCGCGAAGGCTCCCCGACCCTTGCGGGTGAGGGATAGCAGCGTGCGGCGCGCGTCGACAGCGGAGCGACGGCGCTGGATGAGTCCGCGCCTCTCGAAGGAGCGCAGCATGCGGCTGAGGTAGCCGGCGTCGAGGCCAACGGCGTGGCTGATGCTCGTAGCCGTCACGCCATCCTCCTGGGCGAGCTCGTACAGCACGCGCACCTCGGCCAACGACAGATCGCTTTTCAGCAGTCCTTCTTCGAGGACCCCGATCTGCCGGGTGTAGAATCGATTGAACTTCCGCACGGCGGCGATGCGGGCGTCGAGTCTGGGATCGGGCATGAGGAAATCCGGGATGCCTCGAAGCAGAGGAGAGGTGGCGCGATTCCCAGGATACACGATTGATTGACTTTGTCAACCAAATCATACGCGGTACGGAGCGGATGCGCCTCCTTCGCGCGGCGTCCACTGCGGAGGATCACGGGCGTGGAAGCGGTTATCCTGGAGTCAGTTTACTTGCATGACACCACGTCACTTAGCTATACTCACCTAACCTTTGTCGACAGTGTTTTCGCCCCTTGCCACACGGGCGGGAGTGCAGCGTACCACCTCTACGGAATGACATGACCAAGAAGGGGAAACCCGACGTCGAAGAGCGCGTCGATTCGCTGGTGACCTGGCTGGAGATCAACTCCAAGCCGCTGATGTACGCGTCGATCGGGCTGCTGGTCGTGGCGGGAGGGTTCTGGTTCTACCGCCAGTCGAGCCAGAGGCAGGCCGAGAGTGCGTCGATGGCGCTGACCGAAGCGCAGTCGGCGATGGCGGCGTCGAATCTTCCGCTGGCGCAGAGTGATCTCGAGAAGCTGATTCAGCGCTACGGCGATACGAATGCGGGAACGCAGGCGCGCGTGCTACTCGCGCAGGTGCATTACGAGAAGGGCGAATATCAGCAAGGGATCGCGGAGCTCAAGCCTGTAACCGATGCGAAGGACGCCTATACGGCAGCAACGGCGTTGAACCTGACGGGTGCCGGCGAGGAGCAGTCCGGGAAGTTCGTGGATGCCGCGGCGACGTACGAAAAGGCTGCGGCGAAGGCGCCGTACAAGGTCGACCATGACATTTACATGGCGAGCGCGGCGCGGGCCTTGACGACGGCTGGCAAGTTCGACGACGCGAAAAAGATCTGGTCGGAGCTGGCGAAGGATGACGAGAGCGCGGCGACGGCAGAGGCGCGTGTGCGGCTTGGTGAGATCGAGGCGCAGGCGGCGGCCCGGACCTGAGCGCTGGCTGAATTACTGGGCTGGCCGGGCTCGGATAGCGGCGTGCGCTCGGGGTTGATCACGAGAAAGGTTTGAGGTGGAAAGGCGCCCAGGGATGGGCGCCTTTTTCGTGTGGGCTGCCGTGACTCTGGCTCGATAGGTTGGGGCCTGGCAACTACGTATAAGATACATTATGTAAACTAATGGGTGGGGAGAAATGTGGACAACGAGGTTCGTCAACGCTGTCCACGGTTCCCTATCTCGTTGCTGCGGTTTGGTTTGTACCAGCCAAGCCGGCCCCAAGCCGCGTCGTTCCGCCACTCTCCGGCCTCGAACTCACACCGAGGACGCCTAGGCGCTCAGCTCGGCGAGCTCGCCAGTAAATACGATGCACCCCTCGCCGGCTAAAGTCGGCATCCACGACGCTCCATCACGCCGCAAACGGACCCGCAACGGACGGCCACTTCGCGTTGTGAGCGAAGTCGAATCCCCGCTCTCTTTCCACGTCGCCAACAGGACCGCCGTCGCCACCGCCCCCGAGCCACACGCCAGCGTCTCGGCCTCCACCCCCCGCTCGAACGTGCGGATCGACCACGCGCCATTTTGCACCGAGGCGAAGTTCACGTTCGCGCCGTCCGGGTGGTAGCCGGAGTTCCGCAGCGCCCTGCCTCGCTCGGCCACCGGCACGGTCTCGACATCGTCACATCGCACGACCAAGTGCGGCACCCCGACCATCGCGAAGCCGATTCTCGTCTCGCCGGGCGCCGTAGCCAGCGTGACCGCCGCCTCGACCGCGGTCACCGCCGACAGGTCGATCTCCGGTCCCCACTCGCGATTGCGGGCCGGGATCAGTCCGCTGTCGGCCTCCAGCACGAGCCCGCTTCCGGGCGACAGCCCGAGCTCGAGCGACAGCCTCGTGACGCACAGCGTCGCGTTTCCGCAGAATGCCCCGCGGGAGCCGTCGCTGTTGTAGTAACGCATGGCCAGCGTGGCTCCCGGGAGGCCTGCGTCGGCCACGAAGACCACGCCGTCGGCTCCCACGCCGGTGCCGCGTGCACAGAGCGTCTCGATCGCCTCCGGGCGCTCCAGCGGGTCTCTCGACGCCCCGCGGCCGCGCGAGTCGAAGACGACGAAGTCGTTTCCCGACCCGGACATCTTCCAGAACTTTCGGCCCACGATCAGATCTTCCCGATGATCGTCTTCCACCGCAGCCGCCACACCATCCAGATCGCCTCATACACGATCTTCCGCGACATCTTGCTCTGCCCCTCGGTGCGGTCGTGGAACACGATCGGAATTTCGACGATCCTGAAGTCCTTTCTCCAGGCTAGATAGCTCACCTCGATCTGGAATCCATAGCCGTTCGATTTCACCAAGTCGAGATCGATTGCCTGCAGAACAGACCTGCGAAAGCACTTGAAGCCGCCGGTGGAATCGTCGAGGGGCAAACCAGTTACCCACCTCGCGTACAGATTCGCGGCATAGCTCAGCATGAGGCGGCGAATCGGCCAGTTCACCACCGTCACCTTCCCCCGATTGTACCTGGAGCCCAGCACGAGGTCGGCGTCTTGGATCGCGGCCAGAAAGGTCGGCAGGTGCGCGGGATCGTGCGAGAAGTCCGCGTCCATCTCGAAGACGTAGGCGTAGTCCCGCTCGAGCGACCATTTGAATCCGGCGATGTACGCTGTCCCCAGCCCCAACTTTCGCCCGCGATGCATGACATGCACCCGCGGGTCGAGCGCCGAGAGCTCATCGACGATCGCGCCGGTGCCATCTGGCGAGCCATCGTCGACCACGAGCACCTCGAGCCGCGAGTCCTGCTCCAGGATCCGGCCGATCAGCGTCGATATGTTGTCGCGTTCGTTGTACGTCGGAACGATGACCAGCGCCCGCTCAGCCACGGCGCCTCCGGTCCGCGGCAGCACCGACGACGATCCCGACGAGCGACAGCCCCAGCGCAAGGAGCGTCAGCATCTTTCCCTTCTGGTATGCCGAGCTGGTGAAGGTGAGCTCCACCTTCGTTGCTCCCGTGGGCAGCGGTACGCCGATCAGCGAGTAGTCCGTCCGCACCACCTGCGCATCCTTCCCGTCCGCCGTCGCCACCCATCCCGGATAGTAGTTCTCCGAGACGACCAGCGCCGCGCCAGCAGGTGCCGGCTTCGCGAGCTCCAGCATGATGTGCCCCGGCGCGTACGACGCGGTGCGCACCCCGATCCCCGTCGCCAGCGGCATCGCCGTGATCTGCGGACCGGTCACCGGCGCCGCGCTGTCCACGAGCGCCACCCTCGGTGCGTCGAAGCGCGGGTCGAGCACCGTCGTCAGCACGGGTGCGTCGCCCGCCTTCACGATCACCGGCGCGACCCACGCGAACGCGTTGTCCCCCGGCAGCTGAAAGAGATACTCGTCGTCGCCCACCGAATTTTTCACGGGCCCGATCACGCGCTTCGCATCCGGAATCGGCAGCGAGTCGACGTCCGTCAGGATGTACTGGACGTTGAGGAGATTCCACAGCTTCGGATTACCGATCTCCTTGTACTCGGGGCCGCCAAGCAGCGTCTCGTAGCGACCGAGCTCGTTGCCGTGATAGCCGACGAGCTGACGGATGCCGTGGATCATCAGGCCGTTGGAGACCGTGGTGAGATACGGATCGTGCACGACGTCGCCCTGCTTGAGCTGCAGCGCGAGCACGCGTCCCGGCTCCTTGATCTTCTGCAAATAGTCGATCGTAGGGTCGCTCGCGTAGATCTGCGTGGCCGGCGGCATGAACAGCCAGTACATCCGCTCGATGCTCCACAGGTCGAGCGCGGACACAGCGACGATCGCCCACGCGGCCTGCACCGCGCGGAGCTTGCCGGCGAGGAGCGCGAACAGCACGCCGAGCAGCGCGGCCGCCGCGAGGAAGGAGCGGATCGATCCCATCCCGAGTGCCGCCGCGTTGTCGGGAACTCTGTCCACCTGCTGCGGGATCGCGATCGCCGTCGCCATCGACGTGAGGCCGCCGCTCACACCGAGCAGCAGCATCACGCCCGCGAAGATGCTCCAGCCGATGAGAAAGCGGCGCGTGTATTCGCGCGCGAGCACGCGCTCGAGACCGAGCGCAGTGAAGACGGCGATTGACAGCGCCACGACGTAGAACATCGTGCTTGGCGCGCGGAAGAACTTCGTCCCCGGCACGAGTGCGTACAGCAGATGGAAGAACGGCGTGTTGCCACCGAGCGACCAAAGAAGCGCGACGACGAACACGCCGAGCCAGAAGCGTGCGAAGCTCCTGCGCCGCAATCCGAACGCAGCGCCGAAGCCGAGTGTCGCGAGCACGAGAACGGAGGCGCCGAGGTACTCGCTGTGGAAGTGGATGCCGTTCCGCCCCCAGTACTTATCGAGAATCCCCGTGAACTGAGGGATGTACGTGTTGAGCAGCTCCTCGATGGGAAACGAATAGCTCGTCGCGAATGCGTAGCTCGCACCGCCCGCGCGTGGCGACCACGGGACGTACTGCATCACCGGGAGATACTGCACGGCACCCATCAGCATGCCGACCACGACGGCGGCGAATGCGAAGCCGAGCCGCGTGAACGCCGCCTTCCTCGACATCGCCGCGCCATCATCGGCCGCAGAGAACGCGAGGTAGAGCGCGAAGGCGCCGGAGAGGAGGAGCATGTACTGCAGCAGCTGCGGGTGTGGGCTCAGGACCGCGAGTCCGACGGTGAGTGCGAAGACGCCGAACGCGTAGAGGCGTCCGTCGCGAACCGCGCGCACGAGCATCCAGAGCGCCAGCGGCGTGAGCGCGCTGACGAAGAGCTTTCCGTCGTGGCCGGGCGACACGTACGACGCGATCGGTCCGCCCATCAAGTAGACGAGACCGCCGAGGAGCGCGGGATAGAAGCCGAGCCCCCACGCGCGGAGAAAGTAGTAGGTGAAGACGCCGGCGAGGAAAATGTGCAGCATGAAGCCGACGGTCATAGCGACGTCGGTCGGCATGATCATGCGCAGCAGAAACGTCGGGTAGAAAATGTCGCCGTGCATGGCCGCGACGTACGGGAGGCCGCCGAAGATGTACGGGTTCCACAGCGGGAACGACCCGGTCGTGCGCAACGAGTGCGCGCCGAACTCGCGGAAGGCATAGCCCGCGAGATACTGGTCGCTCCGGATGTTGATCAGGAACTTCCCCGCCAACGCCGGCCACCCGAGCCACAGCGTCGCCGCCGCGTACACGAGCGCGCTCCAGAGTCCGGCGAGATTCGGGGCGCCGATGTCGGCCGCCGGTTCAGCGCGTGGGGCTGTGTTCTTTTTCATGAGTGGACAGCCGGCGACGCCGGACGAAGGCCAGAAAAATGAGGGGCGGAAGGACTTCCAGCGCGGTGAGCCAGAGCCGCGATGCGACCACGAGCAAATACGCGGGGCCGATGGCGAAGCCGGCGCGCTGAAGCGCGACTCCCATCGCGCCCTCGCGAACGCCGGCGCCCGCTGGGGAAAATATCGCGATGAACCCGAGCAGGTACGAGCCCGCGAAAACTGCCACGTAGTCCCGGAGGGCGCCAGGCGCGCTGCCCAGCACGCCGATGGTAAACAACCAGAAAGCCACGCCGTACATCAGCCACGCGATGGTGGTGAACGCCGCGGCGATCAACAGCACGCGATGCGGCAGCTCGCGGATGACGATCTCGCGCTTGAGCACGCGGCCGGCGAGCATCCCGAGCCTCGGCAGCGCTTGCGGCGACGCGATCACCGCAGCCGCGAGCGCCGCGATCACGATCGCCACCCACGACGGCAGTCGCAGCAACTGCGCACCGGCGACGATCGCCACCACGAAGCCGACGAGCGTGTTCACGAGCGTCACCAGCACCGACGCCGTCGCCCCCTCCGCCGCCGACACACCGTACTCGCGCGTCATCACGACGAGCGCGGTGATCGACCACACCTTTCCCGGGAGATACTTCCCGAGATTCGATGTCGTCCAGATGCGCGCAGCATCGAGAAAGGGGATCTCGTGCTGCCATCCGCGCAGCAGCACGCGCCACGTCTGGATCAGCACCGCGTAGGTGCAGAGCACGATCGCGCCGGACGCGGCCAGCGCGAGCCAGTTCGGGCGTGCATGCTCGAGCGCGAGCCTCACCGCGCCCCACTCGTCCGCGATCTTGCGCGCGACCAGCGCGATCACGATCACCGCGAGCGCGACCTGCACCACGCGCCAGAGCATCCGGCGCGGCGACGCGGTCACGGGCGAACCGCGGCTCGCGCCCGGTGCGCCGGGATCAGCGATCGTCGCGGTCCCGCCTCTGCAGCGTCGTCCCGAGCTGGCGCCGGATCTCGCGCAGTTCGGCGCGTTGCCCCGCGATCATCTCGCCGAGAAGACCGCCCACGAGGAAGATGCTGCCGGTGATGACGCAGATCTCGACGAGATTGAGCAGCGGCCGGAAGCCAATGCCCCAGAAGACGCGTACGGCGAGCGCGACAAGACCGGCGAGCACGCCCAGGAGGAAGAGCGCGAAGCCGGTCATGCCGAACAGAAGCAGTGGCTTCCGTCCGAAGCGGAGCTCGAACCAGACAGAGAGCATGTCGAGCACGCCGATCGGAATGCGGCCGATTCCGAACTTCGAGATGCCGGCGTTGCGCGGATACACCGGCACCGGAATCTCCGTCACCGTGAAGCCGTTCTCGGCCGCGATGACGATCATGTAGCGGTGCCAGTCGGGACGCACAGGGAGCAGCTCCATGATCTCGCGGCGGTACGCCTTCACCGAATTCAGATCGCGCACCGGGATGTCGAAGAGCGAGCGACTCAGCCCGTTGTAGATCTTCGAGACGAACGCCTTCTCGTACACGCCCTGCTTGAAGCCGGTGACCATGTCGGACTCGCCCGCGAGAATCGGCGCAACGAGCCGCGGGATGTCCTCGGGCTTGTATTGGAGATCGGCGGGATAGAAGACGAGTACGCGACCGCGCGCGGCGAGGTACCCAGTACGGAGCGCGTCGGCGATCCCACGCTGCCGTCGGTGGCGCGCGACGCGGAGGAACGAATACTTCTTCTGCAGCGCGTCGAGCACGGCCGGCGTGTCGTCGCTCGAGCCATCATCGATAACGACCACCTCGTACGACACGGTGCTGTTCGCGAACGCGATCTGTGCCTGCTCCATGAAGAGCGGCAGATTCTCGGCCTCGTCCTTTGCCGGCACGAGCACCGAGACGTCGATCGCGGCGGGAGCAGATGCCGCGGCGACGAGCGTCATACTCGCTTGCGCATCCGGGCCGAGAGGACGCCGAGCTGGTCGCGATACTTGGCGACCGTGCGACGCGCGATCTGGACGCCGCTCTCCTTCAGGATGTTCACGATCGCCTGATCGGTGAGCGGGTGTTTCGGATCCTCCTCCGCGACGAGCTTCTCGATCTGGGCCTTGATCCCGCGCGCCGAGACGTCTTCCCCGCCGGTGGTGGAAAGGCCGGAGGAGAAGAAATATTTGAGCGGGAGCACGCCACGCGGCGTCTGCACGTACTTCTCGTTCGTCACGCGACTGACGGTCGACTCGTGCATGTTGATGACTTCAGCGACTTCGCGCAGCGTGAGCGGCTTGAGATACTGCACGCCCTTCTCGAAGAAGTCGCGCTGCCGATCGACGATGAAGTGCATCACCTTGAGCATCGTTTGCCGGCGCTGCTCGATCGCCTGAATCATCCAGTTGGCCGAGTTCATCTTGTTGGAGATGAACTCCTTGTTCTCGCCGTCGAATTTCTTCTTGTCGCGCGCGATCTCGACGTAGGCGCGGCTCAGCTTGAGTCGCGGGACGTTCGCATCGTTGAGCGTGATGAGATAGACGCCGTCGATCTTGTCGATGACGAGATCGGGGATGATGTAGTTGTCGCCGGCCTCGCTGTAGACGAGCCCCGGCTTCGGATCGAGCTTCGCGATCTCGTCGGCGGCGTTCTGCACGTCGGTGACGGAGATCCCGAAGCGCTTGGAGATCTCGCTGCGCCGGTGGTTGATCAGCTCATCGAAGCAGTCGCGCACGAGGCGGTACGGCACCGACTGCTCGAGTCCCGCCTCGCGGAGCTGCAGGAGCAGACACTCGCGGAGATTGCGAGCGCCGACGCCCGGCGGATCGAGCGCCTGGATGGTGCGGAGCATCGCCTCGCACTCGTCTTCCGTGTAGAACGGAAGCCCCTCGGTGTCCCGTCCCAGCTCTTCGGCGGCCTTCTCGACCCATTCGTTGATGCCGCGACGAATCTCGTCGAGCGAGCACGCGAGGTAGCCGTCTTCGTTGATGTTGCCGACGAACTCCTCGGCCAACTGATGCTGCCGCTCGTCGAGATCGAGGAGCGCGACCTGGTCGCGGAGGTGATCGCTGAGATCGCGGCGGTCGACGGTGACGGGCTCGAAATACTCCTTCTCTTCGTGCTCCTCCGGGCGCCCGCCCGCATCGAAGCCGTTGAGGAGGATCTCCTCCCAGTCGATTTCGTCGGTGGTCTCCTCCTTCGGCTGCTCCTCCTCGGTCTGTTCGCCTTCCTCCGCGGCAGCTTCCTCTCCGTCCTCGTCCTCATCCTCCTCGTACATCTCGAGGAAGGGATTGTTGAGGAGCTCCTGCTTGAGGTGCTGCTGCAAATCAAGCAATGGCATGTAGAGGAGATCCATCGCCTGATAGAGGCGCGGATTGATCTTGATCTCCTGCTTCATCTGCGTGTGCTGCGACATGC
>JALYSW010000104.1 GCA_030854615.1 Gemmatimonadota bacterium | reverse complement strand
CCGCGCCGCCGCCGATCTCGAAGTCCCGATGATCGCCGTCACCCTCCTCCACAGAAAGGGCTACTTCACGCAGACCCTCGACCCGAGCGGCCAGCAGCACGAGTCTGAGGTCGTGTGGAGCCCCGAGAAGGTCCTCGCGCCCGAAAGCGCGCGCGCCTCCGTGGAGATCTCCGGCCGCCGAGTCGAGATTCGCGCCTGGCGCTACGATGTGCGCGGCGCCAACGGCCACATCGTCCCCGTCTTCCTCCTCGACACGAAGCTCGAGGAGAACTCGGAATGGGACCGCACGCTCACCGATTGCCTCTACGGCGGTGACAGCCACTACCGTCTCTGCCAGGAAGTCGTGCTCGGCATGGGCGGCGCGGCAATGCTCGAGGCGTTGGGCTACGCGGACGACGCGCTGTATCACATGAACGAGGGGCACGCGGCACTGATCACCCTCACCCTCCTCGAGCGCGAGCTCGCGGGACGCGCGCGGCACGACATCGGCGAGGCCGATCTCGAACGCGTGCGCCGGCGCTGCATCTTCACCACGCACACGCCCGTCCCTGCCGGACACGACAAGTTCAACGAGGGCGAGTTCCGCTCCGTCCTCGGCGACGAGCGCGCCCAGCTGCTCATCGATGCACACGTCGTCGAAGATCACACGCTCAACATGACGCACCTCGCGCTCCGGCTCTCGCGCTACGTGAACGCGGTCGCGATGCGGCATCGCGAGATCTCGCAGGGGATGTTCCCCGACTATCCGATCGACTCGATCACCAACGGCGTGCACGCGACCACCTGGACCGCCGCCCCCTTCCAGGCGCTCTTCGATCGCCGCATCCCCGAGTGGCGCCGCGACAATCAGTATCTCCGCTATGCGATCGACATTCCCCTCGAGGAGATTCTCGACGCGCACGCGGAGGCGAAGGCGGAGCTCTTCGCCGAGGTGCACAGGCGCACCGGGGTGAAGCTCGATCCGGCGGTGATGACGATCGGCTTTGCGCGCCGCGCGACGCCGTACAAGCGCGCCGACCTGATCTTCTCCGACATCAAGCGGCTGAAGGCGATCACCGAGCGTTCGGGGAAGATCCAGCTGATCTTCGGGGGGAAGGCGCATCCGCGCGACGAGGGAGGGAAGTCGCTCATCAAGCAGATCTATGCTGCGGCGGCGTCGCTTCCCGAGTCGGTGCGTGTGGTCTACGTCGAGAACTACGAGATGGACATCGCGCATCTCATGACGTCGGGCGTCGATCTCTGGCTGAACAATCCGACGAAGCCGCTCGAAGCGTCGGGGACGAGCGGGATGAAGGCGGCGCTCAACGGTGTTCCGTCGTATTCGGTGCTCGATGGCTGGTGGGTGGAGGGGTGCATCGACGGCGTCACCGGATGGTCGATCGGCGCGGCGCAGTCGGACGAGGAGGAGGAGATCGCCGATCTTTACGTGAAGCTCGAGCGCGTGATCCTGCCGCTCTTTTATGGGCTCCCGTTCTCGTGGGCGAAGGTGATGCGTAACTCGATCGCGCTCAACGGCTCGTTCTTCAACACGCAGCGGATGGTTGGCCAGTACGTGCACAACGCGTATTTCCCGCCGAAGAATCAACGTCCGATTCCGGTGGCGGCCGCGGAGAACGCGAAGGAAGACGTGCAGAGCGCGTGGGCCGGGGTGAGTTAACGGCGCAGCAAGCGGGGCGGGCGGCGGTAGAAAACGGGGCGGCAGTAACTGCCGTTGCTGATAGCGAGCTCGGCGGTTATGGTGAGGGACCTTCGTCCCACGGCGGTTCATGCCCCCCACTCGTTCCCGCGCGCGCGTGCGCTGGGCAAGTCGAAAACGAAGCCTGCGCCGGCGCTGGAAGCTCTATCTCATCATGATCCTCGCGATCGTGACGAGCGCCGCGATCGTGGTCCTCGTCATTCACGACGTCGACGAGCCGGACAACGGGAGGAAGCCCGCGACGCCGGTGCCGACGGCGATTCGTTGACGCTCGTCGCGAGCGCGGACCATTAACGTCGCGCGTCTCGCCTCGTCCACGGAGTGTCCCCCGCTCGATGTGATTCGGATGCGAGCACGACACTGGTTTGCGCTCGTGACATTGGTCGCCTCTTTCGCCCCGACCCTGCGCGCGCAATCGATGCCCGGCGCGGAGCTACCCGCCGCCGATGGTGCGATGTCGGGCGGCACGATGCCGATGGCGCACGTGACGACGACGAAGCTCGCGCCCGCGCGCGCGGGCGATGATGCGCGTGCGGCCGCGATCGTCGACACGGTGCGTGGCGCGATCGAGAAGTATCGCGACTACCATGTCGCTCTCGCGGATGGCTTCGTGATCTTCATGCCGATGATTCCGCAGCGCGTCTATCATTTCACGAGCAGGCAGAATGCGGTTCGGTCGATTTTCTCCTTCGACCCGGCACGCCCGACATCGCTTCTCTACCGGAAGAGCGGCGGCGACTACACACTCGTCGGCGCAATGTTCACTGCGCCGAATCGTTATACACCGAAGGAGCTCGACGCGCGCGTGCCGCTGAGTGTGGCCGAGTGGCACATGCACAGCAATTTGTGCATGCCGCCGACGGGCGAGGAGCTCGAGCTGTATCCCGATGGCGACGCACCACCGCGCTTCGGATTCCAGGGAACAATCGTAACGAAGGACGCGTGCAAGGCTGCAGGTGGCCACTTCCACGCAACGGTCTTCGGCTGGATGGTGCACGTCTCGCCGTGGGAGACCGATCCGTTGAAGGTGTGGGGCGTGCACGATGATGACGATGACCGTCACGGGGCGACGGAGCCGTAGGGCAGCGTCAGAAGCGTCTGCAATTGAAAAACGATTGAACGAATGAACGGCACGGATCGAACGGATGACTGCGATTTCGGTCTTCACGCGGCTTTGGTCCTGTCCGTTTAATCCGTGCTTCTCTCCGTTGAATCGTTTCACCAGTCTGTTGACGCTTGTGTTCCCGCGCGCCCTATTCCCTCGTGAATCTCAGCGCGGCCGCACTCGCGACGGACCAGGCATTTCCGGAAGCGCGATGGGCCGATCGATGTGTGTCTTGAGCACGATCGATGTCTCCGTTCCCTCGACGCCGGGAATCATGCGCAGCCGCTCGACGAGCTCGAGGAGCGCGGCGGTGCTCGCGACGCGCACCTTGAGCATCAGCCCGTAGGCGCCGGCGACGGAGTGCGCCTCTTCGATCGCATCGATCGGGTTGATGGACGGCATGAGCGTGGAGCACGGCTTCGATGAGCGCACGCCGATGAAGGCGAGCAGCTGCAGCCCGAAGGCGGCGGGATCGATGTCGATCGTCCAGCCGCGGATGACCTCATCGCGCGTGAGCCGGCGCAGGCGCTCGTGCACCGAGGAGGGCACCATGCGCACGAGCTTGGCGAGGTCCTGGAGGCGGAGCTGGGCGTTGTGCTGAAGGGCGGCGACGAGAATGCGATCGGTGTCATCCAACGGCGCGGAAATCATCATCATTCCATTGCACGGTATTCTCAGTAGCCGAATAATATTCGGCAGAGTT
>JALYSW010000029.1 GCA_030854615.1 Gemmatimonadota bacterium | reverse complement strand
CGCTCGCGCGCCGCCTCGGCGGCGGCCTCGCGAATCGACAACCCTTTCGCGTGAAGCTCGTTCGCGAATTCGACGATCAGAATCGCGTTCTTCGCGGCCAACCCGACGACGACGATCAGTCCGACCTGGAAGTAGACGTCGTTGGGCATTCGGCGAATGAACACGCCGAGTAGCGCGCCGAGCAGTCCGAACGGAACGCCGAAGAGCACGGCGAAAGGAATCGACCACGACTCGTAGAGCGCCGCGAGCACGAGGAAGACCATGATGATGCCCATGGTGAATACGAGCGACGCGGTGCCTCCCTTCACTTCCTCGTACGACTGTCCGCTGAACGCGTACCCCATTCCGAGCGGCGCGTATTTCTCATCGGCGAGCTTGCGCACGGCCGCGAGCAGCTGCCCCGAGCTCTTCCCCGGCGCCGGCGTTCCGTTGACGACTGCCGCCGTGAAGCCGTTGAAGCGGGTGACGATGTTCGGCGCGACCTTGAACTCCGTCGTCACCAGCGACGACACCGGGATCATCTGGGCGCTCGACCCGCGCACGTAGAGACGCCCCACATCCTCCGGCCGCGCACGGAACTGCGGCTGTGCCTCGATCTGCACGCGGAACGTCTTGCCGTAGATGTTGAAGTCGTTCACGTAGAGCGTCGACAACATCGCCTGCTGCGTCTGGAAGAGATCCGTGAGAGAGATCCCCAGCGACTTCACCTTCTCACGGTCCACGTGTACGAAGAGCTGAGGGAAGTTGACGTTGATGTTCGTCGTCAGCCCCTGCGCTTCGGGGAGCTTGTTCGCGTCCGCCACGAATTCCTGCGCGAGGGCGGCGAACTTCGTCACGTTGTTCACGCTTCGATCCTGCAGATCCATTTCGAGACCGGCGGTGACGCCAAGTCCCGGAATTTCCGGGAAGTTGAAGCCGAAGACGATCGCGTCCTTCATCTGCGAGAACGCACCGTTTGCCTTTCCGAGGATCGCATCGAGCTTGAGGTCCGCGGACTTGCGCTTATCCCACGGCGTGAGACCCGCGAATACGGTGGCCGAGCTGGTTTGCGCCGCTCCACCTTGCAGAAGGCTCAATCCCGTGAGCGCGACCGTGTGCTCGACACCCTTCTGCGCCAAGAGATACTTCTGCACCTGCGCGACCACCGCATCGGTGCGCTGGCGCGATGCACCGGACGGAAGTTCGATCGCGATGGCGAAGAAACCCTTGTCCTCGGTCGGAAGAAAGCCGCCGGGAACCGCGCGCACGAGCACGATCACGAGCGCGACCACCACCGCGAAGGCTGCGAACACCGTCCGGGGGCTGCCGAGCATCCGGCCAAGTGCGCCGAGGTAGCCATTGCGGGAGCGCTCGAAGTTGCGGTTGAACCACGCGAACGGGCCGGTCTCCGGCGGGTGCGAACCGGGCTTCAGCATCACCGAGCAGAGCGCGGGAGTCAGGGTCAGCGCGACGATTCCCGAGAGCACCACCGAGATGACGATCGTGACCGCGAACTGCTTGTACATCTCGCCCGTGATGCCACCGACCAGCGCCACCGGAATGAACACGGCGCACAGCACCGCCACGATCGCGATGAGCGCGCCCGTGACCTGCTTCATCGCCCTGTCTGCGGCGACACGTGGCGAAACCTTATCCTGCTCCATGATGCGCTCGACGTTCTCGATCACCACGATCGCGTCATCGACGACGATTCCGATCGCAAGCGTAAGGCCGAAGAGCGTGAGCAGGTTGATCGTGAAGCCGAGCACCCAGAGTCCGAAGAACGTGCCGATGATCGAGACCGGCACCGCGAGCAACGGAATCAGCGTCGAGCGCCAGTTTTGCAGGAAAATGAAGACGACCAGCGTCACGAGCGCCATCGCGATGAGCAGCGTGTTGACGACCTCGTGGATCGACGTCGTGACGAATGGTGTGGTGTCGAAGCCGATCTCCTGATGCACACCGACGGGGAACGTCTTCTCGAGCTCCGCCAAGCGCTTCACGATCGCGTTGCGAACCGCGAGCGCATTGGCCCCGGGACGGAGGTACACGATGATCGGTGCAACCGGCTTTCCGTTGTAGCTGCCGACGAGGCCGTAATCGCGAGCGCCCAGCCGAACCCTACCGACATCCGACACGCGCAGCACCGAGCCGTCAGGACGTGCGCGGATAATGATGTTCGCGAACTCCTCGGGTGTGCTGAGTCGCCCGACCGTGGTCACGGGGAGCGTGAGCTGCGTACCCACCGGAGCGGGCTCGCGTCCGATGGAGCCGGCCGGGTTGGTGCTGTTCTGCTCAGCGACCGCCGCGTTCACATCCGACACCGTAACTCCGAGCTGCGCCATCTTGTCGGGATCGAGCTCGATGTTCATCGCAAAATTCAGATTGCCGAAGGTCGTCGCGTTGCCGACGCCGGGAATGCGCTTGATCTCGTCCTCGAGATAGATCTTCGAGTAGTTGCTCAGGAACTCGCCCGTGTAGCGCGGGTCGGTGGACGTGAGCACGACGACGACCAGAATGTCCGGCTGCGCCTTCTGCACGATCACGCCGTTGCGGCGCACCTGCTCCGGAAGCTGCGGAGTCGCGAGAGCGATCTGATTCTGCACGTCGACGGCCGCGAGATCCTGATCGCGTGTGATGTCGAACGACACCTGCAGATTCATCGACCCGTCGCCCGAGCTCGTGGACTTATAGTAGAGAAGTCCCTGAATGCCGGCGAGCTGCTGCTCGATCGGCGCGGCAACCGTGGTCGCCACATCGAGCGCCGTCGCCCCCGGATAGTTCGCCGACACCGATACCACCGGGGGGGTGACGTTCGGATAGCGGGCAATCGGGAGCTTGTTCAGCGCGAACAGTCCGAGCAGTACGATCACGATCGAGATGACTCCCGCGAAGATCGGACGGCGGATGAAGAGATTGCCGATCCGCACTCCCTCATCATCAACCTTGACCTTGGGGGGCGGCTCGTCCAGCGGATCGGACCCCGCGACGCTCACCGCGTCACCTGCATCTTCGCGGCGGTGTCGCTCGGCACCTCGAGCGAGGAGTCTCTCGCAGGATCGTACGGCGTGGCGTGCACGGGCGCGCCCGGACCGACCTTGAGCGTGCCATCGACGAGCACCTGGTCGCCGGGCTTGAGGCCGTCCTGAATGAGCCAGCGGCCATTGTCCCACGACGTGGCGGACACTACGCGTGGAATCACCTTGCTATCGGCGCCGAGCAGATAGACGAAGGTCCCCGCGAGCCCCTGCTGCACGGCGCGCTGGGGCACGAGGATCGCGCTGTCGTTCGCAATCCCCAGCGGCTGCACGCGCACGAACTGTCCCGGAAGCAGAATGTGCTCCGGATTCGGTACCGAGGCGCGCAGCAACAGCGTTCCCGTGTTCGACTGGAGCGACTGATCGACGAACGTCACGATGCCGAGGTGTGGAAACTTGCTCTTGTCGGACAGAGTGATCGCAACCTTGAGCTTGCCGCTCGCGATCATCTTCCTCGTCGCCTCGTTGTGGCGCCACGAGAGCACGTCCTTGTCCGACGGATTGAAGCTCACGTAGATCGGATCGACTTGCTCGACCGTGGTGAGGAGATCGTTCGGACCTGTAACCCGCGCGCCGAGCACCAGCAGTGCGCGCCCAGCGCGTCCGCTGATCTGCGCTCGCACGTAGGTGTCGTCGAAGTTCTTCTTCGCCTCGTCAACAGCGCCGCGCGACTGATCGACGCCAGCCTTCGCCTGCTGCAGCTCGGTCTCCGCATTATCGACGTCGACCTGCGCCACTGCATGCTCCGCGAGCAGCGGCTTCACGCGATCGAGACTCCGCTGTGCATTCGCGAGTCGAGCCTGCGCATTCGCAAGCGTGCCCTGCGCGCTTAGGAGCGCCGCCTCGTAGGTGGTGGGATCGATGCGATAGAGCACCGTCCCCGCCTTGACGTCGGTACCTTCCGTGTACGGCCTCGCGACAATGACCCCCGTAATCTGCGAACGCACCTCGACGGCCTTCGACGCCTCGGCCTGCCCGACGTAGTCGAGCTTCACATCGACCGTCTCCGGCTTGACGGTAAGCACCGTGACTTGCGCTGGTGGGTACGCGGGGGGCGCGGCCTTCTTGCATGCGGCGAGGATCACGCAGGCGACGAGTGCTGCGCGGGTCAGGACAATGGAGACAGATTTCATGTGTGACGAACGGGATTCTTGTGGTGAGCGTACGAGGCCGGCCGCAAATCAAGGGAGCTCATATGGGAACGAGCGCCCGCCGCCATGAATTAGTTCCTTGAATCGACTCTCTGCTCTGGAGCGCCAAAAGGTGGAAACACGACGGATCGGAACGTTGGAAGTTTCAGTCATCGGCCTCGGCTGCAACAACTTCGGGTGGCGCATCGATGAGCAGGCCACTCGTGCGGTCGTCGATGCAGCCATCGATGCTGGTATCAACTTCTTCGACACCGCCGACACCTACGGCAAAACGAAGAGCGAGGAATTCCTCGGCAGGGCGCTCGCGGGACGCCGGGCGAGTGTGATCATCGCCACAAAGTTCGGAAAGAAGGTCGACGAGACGCGTACGGGCGCGCACCCTGCGTACGTGCATCAGGCGTGCAACGATAGTCTTCAGCGACTCGGCACCGACTACATCGACCTCTATCAGCTCCACGCCCCCGATCCGGCAGTACCGATCGAGGACACGCTCGGCGCGCTCAACGAGCTGGTCGTTGCGGGAAAGGTGCTCGAGATCGCGAGCTCCAACTTCTCAGGCGAGCTGATCGCCCAGGCAGACGAGATCAGCGAGAGCGCGCACATCGCGCGATTCGTCAGCGTGCAGAATCACTACAACATGCTGAAGCGCGACGACGAGCTCGACGCGATTCCGGAGTGCGAACGCCTCGGGGTTTCCTACCTGCCGTATTTCCCCCTCGAGAGTGGACTTCTCACGGGCAAGTATCGGCGAGGCGAAAGCGCGCCCAAGGGCACGCGTATCGCAGATGGCGGGTGGCTGGCCGAAAAGCACACGGATCGCAACATGGAGCTGATCGAGCGGCTGATCGCGTTTGCCGACGCGAACGATCACACGATGCTCGAGCTCGCGATGTCGTGGCTGCTTCGCTTTCCCGTAGTCGCAACCGTGATCGCGGGCGCCACGAGCGCGGAGCAGGCTCGAAGCAATGCGGCGTCGCCGAACTGGGATCTGTCGCCGAGCGAGATCGAGGCGGTCGATGAGATTCTGAACCATGTCTGAGCTGTTCCCTACCCGAGTATCTGGAGTGCACGCATGACGACCAACGATTCGACGAAGCCGCGAGCGCTGCTCGCCGTGGGAACGAAGGCGCCGGAGTTCACCCTCAATGCCACCCCCGACCAGCGCGTCTCGCTGTCCGAGTTCAAGGGGAGACCCGTCGTGCTGGTCTTCTATCCGGCGGATTGGAGCCCGGTCTGTGGCGATCAGGTCGCGCTCTACAACGAAATGCTCGACGAGTTCGCGGCGTCGAATGCGCAGCTGCTCGGCATCTCCGTCGATGGAGTGTGGAGTCATCTCGCGTTCGCCAGCGACCGCAAGCTGCACTTCCCACTGCTGGCCGACTTCGAGCCCAAGGGAGAGGTCTCGAAGAAGTACGGCGCCTACCATGACAAGCTCGGCGAGTCGTCACGTGCGCTCTTCGTGCTCGATGCAGCCGGAGTGATCCGCTGGAATCATCTCTCCCCCGACGGCGTGAATCCGGGAGCCGCCGGAATTCTCAAGGCGCTCGACGCACTCACCCCCGAACAGCGCGGCTCGGCACCTGCGGGCGCGAGATCATGACGGCGGACCGTGAAGGCTCGACGCTCTCGATTCCCGTGAGCGGAAAGGATCACGTCGAGGGACCGGCGAGCGCCAACGTGACGCTTGTGGAGTATGGCGACTATCAGTGTCCGTACTGCGCGAACGCCTACGCCATCGTGAAGAAGATTCAGAAGGAGATGGGGAAGGAGCTGCGCTTCGTGTTCCGGAATTTCCCCCTCGCGCAGGCGCACGCGCACGCGACGCATGCCGCGATCGCCGCCGAGGTTGCGGGGACAAAGGGAGAGAAGGAATTCTGGGCGATGCACGATACGCTCTATGAGAATCAGCAGTCGCTCGACGACGATGATCTCCTGGGATATGCAGAGTCATGCGGCGTGACCAGCGAAGAGCTCGAGTCGGCCTATGCCGGGGGCGCTGCCTCCGATCACGTCCGCGCCGACTTTCGGGGCGGCGTTCGAAGCGGAGTGAATGGCACACCGACCTTCTTCGTGAACGGTGCGCGCTACGATGGGGATTGGACGGATATTCCGACCTTCGTCGCCACACTTCGCGCCGCGGCGAAGTCGCAGACGTAAGAGCGCAACAGATGGAACGAAGCCCTCGCGCGGGCAGTTGACCGCGCACAACCACATTCGCACTCGACCCAGGACAATCGCTGATGCCACAGACCGCCGAATACGAAGCAAAACAGACCAAGGCTCCCGCTACGAAGACCGCCGCCTATGCTGCGCTCAGCGCGGAGACGCCGATCGAGCCGTTCAGCATCGAGCGCCGCGCCCCGCGCCCCAACGACGTCGCCATTCAGATCCTGTTCTGCGGCGTCTGTCACTCCGACATCCATCAGGCGCGCGACGAATGGGGCGGCTCGATCTTCCCCATGGTCCCCGGGCACGAGATCGTCGGTCGGGTGTCGAGCGTCGGCAGCGCCGTGACGAAGTTCAAGGCGGGCGATCTCGCGGGCGTCGGCTGCATGGTGGACTCGTGCCGCGTCTGCGAGAGCTGCAAGGATGGCGAGGAGCAGTACTGCAACAATCCGGGCGCGACGCCCACGTACAACGGCCGCGACAAGCTCGGTGAGGTCATGCAGGGTGGCTACTCGACGTCGATCGTGGTCGACGAGAGCTACGTGCTGCACATCTCGGACAAGCTCGATCTCGCCGCGACGGCTCCGCTGCTGTGCGCGGGCATCACGACCTATTCGCCCCTTCGCCACTGGAAGGTCGGCAAGGGCAGCAAGGTCGGCGTCATGGGACTCGGCGGCCTTGGCCACATGGGGCTCAAGTTCGCGCACGCATTCGGGGCGCACGTGGTTCAGTTCACGACTTCGACGAACAAGGTTGCCGACGCCAAGAAGCTCGGCGCGGACGAGGTCGTAATCTCGACCGACGCGACGCAGATGGCGGCGCACGCGGGCACCTTCGATTTCATCCTCGACACGATCTCGGCCGAGCACGACGTCGCGGGCTATCTGCATCTGCTCAAGCGCGACGGCGTGCTCTGCATGGTCGGCGCACCGGAGGCACCGCTCTCCGTCCCCGTGTTCTCGCTCCTCGGCCGCCGTGCCTCACTCGCTGGCTCGGGCATCGGCGGCATTCGCGAGACGCAGGAGATGCTCGATTTCTGCGCCGAGCACGGCATCGTTTCGGACATCGAGATGATTCCGATCCAGAAGATCAACGAGGCGTATGCGCGGATGCTGAAGAACGACGTGAAGTACCGGTTCGTGATCGATACCAACTCGCTGAAGTCCGGCGCGGTTGCGGGCTAATCCGCCGCGGGTGTAAAGGAACGAGGCGCCCAAGGGGTGCCCAAGAGGTATTTTCCGTGAAAGCGACCGCTAAAGAGCGGTCGCTTTCATGCGTTCACGCGCTATATTCGGCTTCCTTAACAAGTATGGGTGGCGTCTGGTGGCTTCGCATTCTCAGCACGACGAGTCCGGTGTCGGCGACGACCTGGATGACACCCCCGCCGGGAACGTAACGCTACCCGAGGGCGGTGCGGTCGAGCGGATGATGCCGCTTGTCTACGACGAGCTGCGCCGGATAGCGCGGCGGCAGCTGCGGCACGAAGGAATCGGCCACACCCTCAACACCACCGCGCTCGTGCACGAGGCCTATCTGCGACTCGCCGCGCCGTCGCATCTCGACGTCAGCGGACGTGCGGAGTTCCTCTCCATCGCCGCGATGGCCATGCGCCGCGTACTCATCGACTACGCGCGGCAGCGCACGGCGCAGAAGCGTGGCGGCGTGCAGATGCGCGTCGAGCTCGACGACATCGAGGTGGCTGCGGACGATCGCGCCGAGCAGCTGGTTGCGCTGGATGAGGCGCTGACGGCGCTCGGGGCGTCGAACCCTCGGCTCGCGCGAGTGGTGGACTGCAGATTCTTCGGCGGTATGAGTCAGGAGGAGACCGCGCTCGCGCTCCAGCTCACGCCGCGCACCGTGCGCCGCGACTGGACGAAGGCGCGGATGTGGCTTGCGGTCGCGATGGAAGCGGAGAAGCCGTGACACGCGCGGCCGTTGCCGAGCTGTGGGAGCGGATCGAGCCGATCCTCGACAGCGCGCTGGAGCTCCCTCCCGATTCGTGGCCCGCATATCTCGACACCGCGTGCGGTGCGGACACGGCGCTGCGAGCGGCCGTGGAGCGGCTGCTCGTGTCTGCCGGCAACACCGAGGCCGCGACGGCATCCGATGCGGGAGCCGTCGCGTGGGCACAGCCGCTGCTCACGGAGCGCGAGCCAGCCCCTCCCTCCCGCATCGGACCGTACGTGATCGATCACGTGCTCGGCCGCGGAGGGATGGGCTCCGTCTACCTCGCGGCGCGTGACGACGCGGAGTTTGCGCCGCGCGTCGCGCTGAAGGTGATGCGCAGCGGCCTTGATCAGGACCGCGTGCTTCTGCGGCGGTTCACGGAGGAGCGGCAGATCCTGGCGACGCTCGAGCATCAGGGCGTCGCGCGACTGCTCGAGGGCGGCGTCACCGGTGACGGGCATCCGTGGTTCGCGATGGAGTTCGTGGACGGGATGCCGCTCAACCGCTATGTGGAGGCGCACGAGCTCACGCTCACGGAGAAGCTCGGCCTCTTTCTGCAGATCTGCGACGCCGTGTCGTACGCGCATCGCAATCTGGTCGTGCATCGCGATCTCAAGCCGTCGAACATTCTCGTGACGGCGGATGGGCACATCAAGCTGCTCGACTTCGGGATCGCGAAGCTCCTGGCGCCCACGAGCGCGGCCGATGCGCCGATCACGCGCACGGGCTTCCAGCCTTTCACTCCGGAATATGCGAGTCCCGAGCAGGTGCTCGGCGAGCCCGTGACGACGGCCGCGGATGTGTACGCGCTCGGCGTCGTGCTCTATGAGCTTCTCACCGGCGAGCGGCCGTTGAATCTCGCGCGCTCGAATCCCGCGGATTGGGCGCGTATCGTTCGCGAGGCGGAGCCCAAGGCGCCGTCGGCGGTTGTCGCCGACAGGCGAGCGCTGCGCGGCGACCTCGACACGATCGCGCTGATGGCGCTGCGCCGGGAGCCGGATCGTCGCTACGCGTCGGTGGACCGCCTCGCGGATGATGTTCGACGCCATCTCGAGCAGCGCCCCGTACTCGCGCGCGCGGACAGCCGCATCTACCGGGCGCGAAAGTTCGTGCGGCGCCAGCGCGTGGGCGTGAGTATCGGCGCCATCGTCCTCATCGCTCTCGCGACTTTCGGCGTCGTGTCGCGGCAACAGAATGCGAATCTCAAGCGCGAGTCCGACAGGACCGCAGCGCAGCGCGACCAGGCGAGTGCGGTGACGCACACACTGTGGTCGCTGCTCGCCCAGCTCACGGATTCGCTCGGGAAGCCGCTCTCGGTGAGCGAGGTGCTCGACCACGCAGAGCCGACGATCGCGAAACAGTACGCGACGCAGCCAAACGTCCGCGCGACGATGCAGTCGGCGCTCGGCGAGATCTACCTCACCAACGGTGAGCAGGCGCGTGCGGAGCAGCTGCTGCGTGAGGCGGTCGCGAGTCAGCGTGCGTACGGACGCGACTCCGCGGACCTGGCCACGCGGCTCGAGACGCTCGGGCGACTCCTGCTTTATAGCCAGCAGTACGCTGGAGCGGAGTCCGCAGGACGAGAGGCGAATGCGATTCGCGAGAAGCTGACGCCGGGTGTGCTGAGCCCCGAGGCTGCGGGCACGTACGGCAGCGCATTGATGGGTGACGAGAAATACCACGAGGCCGAGCTGGTCTTTCGAGAACTCGTGGAGGATGAGAAGAAGAACGGGAAGACGGCGCCGGGAACCTCGCCGTTCCTCCTTCTCGGCGAGTCGCTTCGGCGACAGGGAAGCAACGAGGAGGCGGCGTCCCAATTTCGCGCGGAGCTCGCGCGGCTGGCGGCAAGTCCGGCGACGCAGCCCGAGGATGTCGCGGGAGCGACATCGTATCTCGCGTCGGCGGAGGCGCTGATGGGCCACGGCGTCGTCGCCGATTCGCTCATGCAGCGGTCGTACGCTCTGTATGCGTCGGCGCAGCCGATGTTCTTCCGCCGGATCGGCCAGGGAGTGATGCTCGCGAATCGTGCGGAGCTCGCGGCGCGCACCGGCGACGATACGAAGGCGGTGGCGCTCGCGGACAGCGCGCGGGCACTCTGGAAGGGGACTATCCCCCAGGGCGACGGCCGCTGGTCATCGCTCGCACGCGTGGATGCGCTGGTGCTGCGCGATCACAATCAGCCTGCCGCCGCGGTGGCCAGACTGACGGCGGCGCTCGACACGCTGCGCTCGCAGCGGCATCCGAATCTCTACTACTATCGTCGGGCGGAAGCGGTGCTCGCCGACATCTTTGACCGCTGGGGCCAGCCCGACAGCGCCGCGGCGCATCGGACGCTCGCGCGTCCGGGGACGCCGATCACCGTTGCGAGCACATCGAATGGCGCGATCGGCGCCGAGTCGCTGGATGCTCCGGCCGCGGACTCCACGCCGCTCACACGCGCGCAGGTCGTCGCGCGACTCGATTCGTCGTCGATCGACCACCCCGCGAATTTCGCCGGGCAAAACCTTTCGGGGCTCGATCTCGCCGGGCTCGACTTCAAGCGCGCGAATCTCTCTCATGCGACGCTCGTCGGCACGAAGATGATGAAGGCTCGGATGTTCAGCGTCCACCTCGACGGCGCGAATGCGCGCAACGCGGATCTCTCCGGGGCGATACTCGATCTCGCGACGTTGCGGAGCACGAACTTCACGCGCGCCACGCTGCGCGACGCGAGCCTGTATGCGGTGATCATGCAGAAGGCGAACTTCACCGACGCCGATCTCACGCGCGTGCGCATCATCGGACTGGCGACCGGCGCGATCTTCGTGCGTGCAAAGCTCGATTCCGCGGATATGGGCGCCGACCCGCGCAACCAGCCGATGGGCGTGATGCGCTCGGACATGACTGAGGCCGACTTCAGTGGCGCGGACCTCACGGGCGCGAATCTTCGGAAGGCGAAGCTGACGCGCGCGGTGCTGACGGGCGCCAATCTCACCGGCGCCGATCTGACGCTGGCCGAGCTGTCAGGAGCGAACTTTCAGAAGATCGTGGGGCGCGATGCGATCAAGGGGCTCGATCAGGCGAAGTTCCGCGACGAGGCGACGTTCGACCCTCGCTGAGCCCCTCGCGCCCGAACTCGACTTCGCGGGATGGAATGGCGCGGCTACGACTCGGGTGTGCGCTACACTTTCGCTCGCATCGACAGCGATTCTCGCACACGTCCAACGCGCAACAGGGGAGAGAGCCCGTGCCACGCACTTCCACGCTGCACCGATGCTCCTGGGCCGAGGGCGATCCGCTCATGCAGGAGTATCACGACAAGGAGTGGGGAGTACCGCAGCGGGACGGAAGCGCGCTCTGGGAAGCGCTCATTCTCGATGGCTTCCAGGCGGGGCTGTCGTGGATCACGATCCTCCGCAAGCGCGAGGAGTTTCGCAAGGAGTTCCGCGGCTTCATCCCGACAATGGTCGCGGGCTTCGGCGAAAAGGAAATCGCTCGCGCCCTCGGGAATCCCGGGATCATCCGCTCGCGCGCAAAGATCGAGGCGACCATCGGCAACGCGCGCGCCTACCTGAAAATGGAGGCGGACGGCGAGCCGCTCTCCGCGTTTGCGTGGTCGCTCGTCGGCGACTCGCCCGCGAAAATCCAAGGCGAAGTTCCGGCGAAGACGGCGCTCTCGGAGTCGATCTCCGTCGCTCTCAAGAAGCGCGGCTACAAGTTCGTCGGTCCCACCACCGTGTACGCGTGGATGCAGGCCGTGGGACTCGTCAACGATCACGTCGCGAGCTGCTTTCGGCGCAACGAGGTGTAGCTCAGGGACGCTGCGCTACCTGGAGTGTCGCGGTCACGAAGTCGCTCTCCCACACAGTCTCGCCGGTGGCCGAGCGCCTCAGATTCGTTCCGTTGAGCAGCCACCGGCCGCCACGATCCAGAATCACCCCAGCCCGCCCTTTCGCGTCGGTGCGGAAAAAAATCGCCTTCGATCGCCCCTCGCGAAACGCGCCAACGGAAAAGCCCGCCAGCGGCGCGCCGTGCCGCAGCACGCGAACGAACAGCGTGTCGCCGCCACGCAGGTTGGTCGGATCGCGCTCGGGCACGAGCTCGAGCCCGAGCCCGAGCCGCTTCGACCAGTGCTTGTCCGCCGTCCAGTTGCTGTCGGGATGCGCCGGCGTGACGCGCACGAACGTCATCGCGTGCTTGGTATACGACTCCGTCCACTTCTGCCCGTCGCCGAGCGACTTCCAGGTCGCGCGAATGGTGGAGTCGGCATTTATCTCACCGAGGTATTCTTCGATCAGCTTCGGCGCGAGCACCAGCGTCGTCGGTTTGAGTTCGATGCCGACCGTCGCGACGCCGGGCGCCTTCGGGCTCCAGAGATAGCGAAGCGTGCGCGCAGTCCCCGCGGGAGTCGGAAGGGAGCGCGTGAACGAACCCTCGCGTACGATCGCCCGAGCCACCCGCGCGGGCTCGATCGCGAAGTCATCCGCGGGGAAGGTCTCTCCGCTCGTGAGGTCGAGACGCACCGGCGTACCGACGCGAGCGACCATCGTCGCGGTGATGAGCCAAGTATCGTGCGCGGCGGCCTGCGCGACGACGAGAAGGGTGAGCACAAGCGCGCCCGCAACCGCGATGCCGCGGCGTGCTGCGATCGGAAAGTGAGAGCTGGACGAGGTCATAGGCTCCAGTCTAACCCTTCCTCACGCGCGGCGCCCACGGCGCGTTACTTCGGGCCGGCGGTACAGCAGGCGAGACGCGGTAACCCCGCGACCGGAAGCAACACTCCGAGTACCGATGCGCATGTGATGAATTGGTGATGATTCGGGGCAGGCTCAGCGGCGGTATCCGAAGGTCCCTCCTGTCGGGCAAGCGTCCGTGACGACAGCGACGGAAGGAATTCGCGCATGCTCCCTGCCTCGTCGTGAGTGTCGAACGCGTAGAATTTCTATCGGTTATGTTGAAGGTAAACCGCAGCGTAGCTGCTTTCTGCTTCGCTCGGCGATCGTTTCTCCTTCAATGGTGATCCCATGAAACTGTCGTCAATACACCCTCTGCTCGCGGCGTGCGTGATCGCCGTTCCCGCGATGGCGAGCGCGCAAGGCACGAAGACGAGCTACGTCGCGCATCTCGTTTCGATGAATTCGAAAGCGTCCGGTGGGCACGCGGCCGGCGAAGCCACCTTTACCGTGATTGGAGACAGCCTCCGCATCAGGGTGCGCATGCACGACGTGCCGCCCGGCATTGCCCACCTCCAGCACATCCATGGATTCACGGATGGACATCAGTCGGTGTGCCCGTCCAGTTCGGCAGACAAGAATGGCGACGGCGTCATCGATCTGAAGGAGACGGAGCCGTTCCTCGGCATTACGATGGTCCCCTTTACGGCGGATCCCGTCAGCATGGTGATCGTGACGGACAGCTATCCGAAGGCCTCCGACAAGGGAGCCTACAGCTACGACAAGACGGTGTCGCTGAGCGCGCTACAGACCGCTTTCAGTGCGAAGTATCCCGGCCAATCGCTCGCGCTCGAGAAGCGAGTCGTGTTGGTCCACGGAATTCCCGCTACCGCCGCGCTCCCCAAGACCGCAGCCTCGCTCGGAGACATTCCGGCGCAGGTTACGATCCCGATCGCGTGCGGTGCGATCAAGCGCGTGAAGTAGCCATCGCGAGGAGAAACGCCGCGCGGTGCGCACCGATTGCTACGGCCCCAGCATTCCCGGCAGGATGCGATTTCTACTCGATGTCGCCCGGTCGGTCATGACGCACTGGGGACCGAGCGCGGGTGAGCGCGTGCGCTAGTCGCGGGCCAGCCATCTCAATTCGATGTCGGACAGCGATCCCGCCCTGCTCTTCAACCGTGTCGCCAGGGCCCGGAGCGACTGCGGGGTCGGAATTCTGCATGGCGACGAACGGGGTACGCCGACTATCCGGCGCTCGGACTCGGGACAGATCGAGTGCTTTATATGTCGAACTTCTCTGTGAGCGTACGCGATTCGCGCCTGGTCGGACGCGCACCCGCTCGTTGCAGGCAGACCGATAGGAGAGGCGAATGGCGAATACTCCAGACTGGACCTGGCGCGAACTCTGGACCCGAAAGCTGATCTATCCGGGGCATACCTTCCCCACGGCGATCGCCCCGGTTCTGGTCGCGGTGGGCCTGGCGGCGCGCAATCACACCTTCACTCTGCTCCCTGCGGTGGCGGCCTTCCTTGCCGGCTGGCTCATCCAGTTCGGCGGCGTGGTGACCGACAACTACGAGAACCTGGTTCGCCAGCCCGACGATTCCGAACATCCCGAAATGGTCGCGGCCCTGCGGTCCGGCGTTCTGACGCTCGGCACGCTCAAGACAACCGTGTTTCTGTCCTACGGGCTGGCGGTTCTGCTGGGCATCTATTTGCTGATGGTCGGCGGATGGCCGGTCGCCGCAATCGGCTTGCTGAGCATCGTTGCCAGCTGGCTCTACTCCGCCGGGCCGATCCCGGTGGGGCGGATCGGGCTCGCCGATCCGCTGTTCTTCTTCTTCTTCGGAATCGTTTCGGTGATCGGAACCTATTATGTGCAGGCCGCTTCGACCGGTGCCGCGGGGTTTCCCGCAGCGGCGTTCGCGGTCAGCCTGCCGGTCGGGGCGCTGATCACCAATATCCTGATTGTCGACGATATTCGCGACCGCGAATTCGACGCTGTGAAAGGCAAGAACACGGTCGCCGTCCGGTTCGGAATCAACTGGAGCCGAGCGGAATTCTTCGCTTTGCTGACGTTTGCGTATCTGGCCCCGTTCTGGCTGTGGCTGTCGGTCGGGCTGGGACCGGGCGTGCTGCTGCCCGTCATGACTGTGCCGCTCGCCGTGATGCTGGCGCTGGGCATCAGCAAACGAGACAGCTTTGCCGATCTTGTGCCGTTCACGCCAAGGGCCGCGCTGCTGAGCCTCGGCTATTGCGCGCTTCTTGGAGTTGGTCTCTGGCTGTTCTAGCCCGGGCCGCGCGTGCGGGCCATTTCCCCAATGTCAGATAATAGGCAATAGCGTTCCAGATATCCGCCTCGTGCGGGAGACATCGCGTCGTACCGCAGACCGTGTCCGTCGCCGGAGTCGCCGTGACAAATGGCGCAACTGGCCGCGAAACGGTACTCGTCTCAGGAATTCCCCATTTGGACGAGCTCAACCCACAAGCGCTTTCGGGGCTTGTCATCGCTACCCCGACGGACCGTTTCACAACGTCGTGAAGATCCGGCCGCCGATGCCATTCACGGAGGCGGATAGCGATCTGCTCATCGACGAGCTTGAGAGAGCGATACGACAGTTCCCGTAACGGTCGGATATGGTATGAGCGGGGGCGGAGTGCCTGGGGACGAGCGCCTGCGGATCGGTGCTCTCCCTGGTCGGACGTCTTCCCTCCAGGCCCTCCGCAGGCGAAACCCACTCGCCGTCGTTCGGACCCTTCGTCGGCATTACACGACCATCCGACTCCCCAGACACGTGCATATCGGCCTACGGCGCATGGCCTACGCCTCCCGACCCGCCACCCGTTCCGTCGCGGGTATTCCTGGAATCTCCCGGTTCTCGCGCGCGACGATCTATTCTGAGCCGGTTGCAGAGCGCGCTGACTCCGAACGGAATGAACATGTCATCTACCCGCTTCGCGCGTCGCGTTCGCACGTTAGCGAACGGTCAAGGTGAGCGCCGTGCGAGCAACTCGAACGGCCGTGCGTCATAGAAAAGTTCGATGGCATGGATTCGTCCGGCTCTGATCTCGATCATCTCGGCAGTACGGCACGTCCCGATCGGTGGATCACAGATGAAGTCGTACGTAAACATCGCCCGGTCGCCCGACACGAACGAGTGTCGCACGCGGAACTCACGAAGTATCGAAATAATTCGTTCGGTCGAGGCGATGACCTGATCGCGACCGGTCACATCCATCATCGGGCCAACGAAGTGCACGTCAGCATCAAGGAGCTCGGCGATCGCCGCGACATCCTTGCGCTGCCAGGCGCCAAGATACGCCTGCACAATATTCAAAGTGGACTCAGACATATATTCTCTCCGGTAGGGTTGAACGCGACCCGGTGTCGACGGATCGCGTGAACGAGCATCGAAACGCCGCGCGACGACGGAACCTCAGCGGGCACCGTGGTCGGACCCGGATTCGCGAAGGCATAGGTAGGCGCGGTAGGCGCAGGCCTGGCTCAACAGATTGTGCGACTCGCTATGGATTCGAGCCTTCTCGGTTTCGCCCACGTTGACGATCATGTACGCCATCGGGCCACTGTTGACGATGTACGGAAAAGTTCCCATTAGCGGTCCGCCCCCAACGTCGCCACTTGAGAGATTTGGGGCGAAAAACATGACGTGGGGCATGTTCATCGGCACCGTCACAAGCGCGCCGGGTCCGCCATTCAGTTGCGCCACGGGAGCGAGCATGTACGCGATGCCCGGGCGGGACGGTGAGTGATAGACACCGACTCGGAATCCTTCGGCGACTACGTGCCGGATGTCGGCCGGACTCAGCTTTCCCTCTGCTCGTAAGCGCGCAACCTCGAACTCCACCGGCGCGATCGTTCGCGAGCCCTCTGCATCCTGACACTCGGGCACGACATAGTCTTGGCGAAAGTAGGCGCGGGTGTAGTCCGTGCGCTGCACGTAGCATGTGAAACCGTTTGATCCCTTCTTCGCGAGAACGTATCCTTGGGCGGGATCGAGTACGTACACTGTGGCATCCGACCGCAAGTAGGGCGGTGCCGCGCTGAGGGCCAAAGCGGTCTCGAGGTCACGGGGCCACCGCTCCAGTCCGGAGCGCTCGGCTCCCCGGGCGGGTTGCGCCTGAGAGTTGCACGGTGTCGTCGAGACCATGACGAGTAGAGCTGAACAGACAACCTGTCGCGCGTTCTTCATAGAGGCATCACTCCGTTGCTCAAAAGGGTATCGCCGCGCTCAAAGTTGCTCGCGGTCGAACATACGACGTGCCCGCATTCGAAATTCGACAGTCGATTTCGCCAACATCGAACGTCGTTTAGTTGAACGCCGAATCACGTCCCGGCTGAGCACTCGAATCGCGGGTGCGGTAGCGAGCCGTGATCATTGAACGGGAGATTTCATGCGTTACATGTTTCTCATCTATGCAACGGAAGGTGCCGAGACAGCGGCCCATCTCCAGCTGGCAACCGTCACGCATCACGCGATCATGGACGAAGCGGAGGAGCGCGGGGTATTCGGAGGCGCGGCTCCTCTGAAGTCCGCTTGCACAGCGACGACCGTTCGAGGCAAGCGCGAGCACCTTTTTGTCACTGACGGGCCGTTCGCCGACACGAAGGAACAGTTGGCGGGTTATTATATCCTCGAGTGCGCGGACCTTGATGACGCGATCGCGTGGGCGAAGAAGATTCCGAGAACGTCCGAAAGCGACCATGAATGCGTCGAAATCAGACCGATTCAGGAAATGAGATCTCGCGAGTGACCGGCGACCCAGCCGCTGTCATAGAGACCGTTTTCAGGAGGGAGTCCGGCCGCATCCTCGCGACGCTCATCCGGCTGTCCGGTTCCTTCGATACGGCCGAAGAAGCGTTGCAGGATGCGTTCGCGTCCGCGCTCAGGGCATGGCCGGTCGCGGGGATTCCCACGAACCCCGCCGCCTGGATCACCGCAGCTGCGCAGCGCAAGTTGATCGATCGGGCTCGGCGCGACCGCACGCGGTCTGACCAAGAGTCGGCGGTTCGCTACGAGCTGGGCCGAGCGACGCTCCCGACGGACGTCTTCGACGACGAATCGCGGGAGCATTTGCCGGATGACCAGTTGCGCCTGATCTTCACGTGTTGCCATCCTGCGATAAACCGGGAGGCGCAGGTTGGGCTGACACTGCGGACATTGTCTGGACTGAGCACTCGCGAGATCGCGCGCGCGTTTCTGATTCCCGAGCCGGCGCTCGCGCAGCGACTTGTTCGCGCCCAGCGCAAGATTCGCGACGCACGGATTCCATATCGCGTGCCATTGCCAGCCGATCTTCCAGAGCGTCTGGCGTCCGTCGAAGCCGTGATCTATCTCATATTCAACGAAGGGTACACGGCGGCGAGCGGCGAGTTGCTGCTCCGGATTGATCTGTGCGAGGAGGCGATTCGGCTCGGGAGGGTATTGCTGAAGCTGTTGCCGGCGGACACGGAGGTCCTCGCGTTGGTCAGCCTGATGCTCCTGCACGATTCTCGGCGCCTCGCGCGGGTCGTCGACGGTCGATTGTTGACGCTCGAGGAGCAGGATCGCAGGCTGTGGAATCGAGAAGCGATCGCGAGCGGACTGGCGCTCCTGGAACAAGCGCGAAAGTCGGG
>JALYSW010000439.1 GCA_030854615.1 Gemmatimonadota bacterium | reverse complement strand
CGCTTACGATTGACGGACGTGAAGTGACGGTGCCGGAAGGCACCACGATTCTCGAGGCTTCCCGCTCGATGGGCCTCGCGGTACCGACGCTCTGCTGGTACCCGAAGCTGCCGATCGTGGGAAATTGTCGCATCTGTCTCGTCTCAGTGGAAGGCACGCCCAAGCTCGTGGCCTCGTGCGCGACGCAGGCCGCCGATGGGCAGAAGGTCACGACCGAGTCGCACGCAGCGGTGGAGAATCGGAAGGCGGTGCTCGGCATGCTGCTCGAGCGCTATCCGGTGGAAGAGATCCCCGCCAACGGGGCGCGCAACGAGTTCGAGCAGTACGTGCGCCGCTACGAAGTCCCGACGGAAAAGCGCTCATCGCTCGGCCTGCGTACCGGCGACGAGCGCGAAGGCGATCCGCTCATCCAGCACGACATGTCCATCTGCATTCTGTGCACGCGCTGCGTGCGCGCATGCGCGGACATCCAGGTGGTGGGCGTGCTCGAGACGGCACTCCGCGGTGAGTATGCGGAGATCATCGTCGGCGCCGACGGCAATCCGGATCACGCGGGGTGCACCTGGTGCGGCGAGTGCGTGCGGGTATGTCCCACGGGCGCGATCCACGACATCATCCCGCTGGCGAAGATGCGGGCGGAGTCGCTGCGCGAGCCCGTGCGCGAGGTGCGCAGCGTGTGTCCGTACTGCGGCGTCGGATGCCAGATCGATCTCGAGGTGCGCGGCAACGACATTCAGCGGGTGAACAGCCCGTGGATCGAGGAGACGACACCGAACATCGGCTCGACGTGCGTGAAGGGGCGCTTCGGCTTCGACTTCGCGATGCACAGAGATCGCCTGAAGACGCCGATGATCCGCATTGGGTGGGTCAAGCGCAACGGCGAGTGGAAATGGGAGCCGAGCGAGGAGCAGACGGCGAAGTGGGGGCGGCGCAACGGGCCGTGGATGCTCGTCTCCGAGGAGGCGCAGACGCGGAAGCGGCGCCCGAAGTTCAACACGCTGCAGAAGCTTCCGCTCCTCGACACTCCGGTCGGCGACGCGCGCGACCGCGTCGCGACGCCTGCGAGCTGGTACGAGCCGTTCCGCGAGGCGACGTGGGAGGAGGCGATGGATCTCACGGCGTCGCAGATGCTCAAGCTGCGCGACGAGAGGGGGCCGGACAGCATGGCGGTGTTCTCGTCCGCCAAATGCACGAACGAGGAGAATTATCTCCTCCAGCGTTTGCTGCGCGGCGCGATCGGCACGAATAACATCGATCACTGCACGCGACTCTGCCACTCGTCGTCGGTGAGCGCGATGCAGCGCGCGATGAGCACGAGCGCGGCGTCCGGTTCGATGCGCGAGGTCGAGACGGAGAGTAACGTCATCTTCATCCTCGGCGCGAATACCACCGAGTCGCACCCTGTATTCGGCGCGGCGATCAAGCGGGCGCAGCGGCGCGGTGCGAAGCTCATCATCGCTGACCCGCGGCGCATCGAGCTCGCGCAGCGTGCGGACATCCATCTGCAGATGATCCCGGGCACGGACGTCGTGCTGCTCAACTCGATGGTGAATCACATCTTCGCGCTCGGGCTCGAGGACAAGGAGTTCATCGCCGGACGCACACACGGCATCGATGCGCTGCGCGAGTCCGTGGTGCCGTACACGCCGGAGCGGGCGGAGGTCATCACGGGCGTGTCGGCGAGCCTGATTCGAGAAGCGGCCGAGATGTATGCGAAGGGCGGCAAGTGCGCGACGATGTGGGCGATGGGGCTCACCCAGCACCACACGGGTACGGACATCGTCACGACGCTGCTCAATCTCCTTCTCGTCACCGGGATGATCGGGCGATGGGGCGCGCCGATGATGCCGATCCGCGGGCAGAACAACGTGCAGGGCGCGAGCGACGTCGGCGCGATCCCGATGTCGTACACGGACTATCTGCCGGTGGAGGATCCGACGGTACGGAAGATGTACGCGGACGAGTGGCACGTGCCCGAGGAGAAGCTGTCGCTCGTAGCCGGGTTGAAGGCCACGGAGATCGTGAAGGCAGGAAGCCCGGTGCACGGGCTGTACGTGATGGGAGAGAATCCCATCATCTCGGATCCTGACATCTCGCACGCCGAACAGTGGTTCCACAACCTCGACTTCGTCGCCGTGCAGGATCTCTTTCTCACGGAGACGGCGCGCTACGCGGATGTGGTGCTACCCGGATCGTCGTTCGCCGAGAAGACGGGAACGGTGGTGAATACGGAGCGCCGGATCCAGCTCATGCACAAGGCGATCGATCCGCCGGGCATTGCGCGCGGCGATCTCGAGATCCTCATCGATCTCTCGAATCGACTCGGGCTGCCGACGCCGTTCAAGGATTCGTCCGAGGTCATGGATGAGATCGCGCGGGTGACGCCCTCGTGGAGAGGCGTGTCGCATGCGCGTCTGAGCGGTGGCGGGCTGCAGTATCCGGTGGACGATGCGCATCATCCAGGCACCGATTTTCTCTTCGCGAACCACTTCCCGACGCCGGATGGCAAGGCGACTCTCGTGGGCGTCGAGTTCCTGCCGTCGGCCGAGCTGCCGGACGCCGACTATCCCTTCTTCATGAACACCGGGCGGCAGATGTACCACTGGCACACCGGCACGATGTCGCGCCGCGCGACGGGGCTCGACGCGCGCGAGCCGACGCCGACCTTCGAGCTCAATCCGCTCGACGCCGAAGAGATGGGGATCAAGGATGGCGATCCCGTGCGCGTTAGGTCGCGGCGCTCATCGATGGAGATCGCGGTGCGCATCTCCGGACGTGTCGCGCGAAAGCAGATCTTCGTGCCGATGCACTATCGCGAGGCGGCGGCCAATCTCTTGACGAACCCCGTGCTCGATCCCTACGCGAAGATCCCCGAGTTCAAGGTGTGCGCGGTGCATCTCGAGCCGGTGATAAAGGACGGTGAGCGAGTAGGCGAGGATCTGAGAAGTGAAAAGGCGGTGGAGCACGACATCAACAGGCGTTCGCTCGTTGCCGGAGACGACTGAATGGATCTCGGGATCGACGGCAAGGTTGCGCTCGTCACCGGCGCATCGAGTGGGCTCGGGCGCGCATGTGCGCGAGCGCTGGCGGCCGAGGGTGTGTCGGTCGCGCTGATCGCGCGCCGGAAGGAGGAGCTCGAGCGCGTCGCATCGGAGATCGCGGCCGAATCGAAGCGGCGGATTCTCCCGCTGGTCGCGGACGTGACCGACAGCGATGCGACGGCGGCGGCGATCGCCGAGGCGAGGGCAACGTTGGGGCCGATCGATATCCTGGTGGCGAATGCTGGCGGACCGCCGTCGACGAACTTCGAGACGACGACGTACAAGCAGTACGTGACGGCGATCGAGCTCAATCTGCTATCGTCGATCCGGCTCGCACAGCTCGTGGTGCCGGGGATGCGGAAGCAGCAGTGGGGGCGCGTGATCTTCCTGACGTCCACCGCGGCGAAGCAGCCGATCGCGTCGCTGATCCTGTCGAACACCGCGCGCGCTGGGCTCGCGGGGTTCGCGAAGACGCTGGCGACGGAGTGCGCGCATGATAACGTGCTGGTGAACACGATTCTGACCGGCCACTTCGACACCGACCGCGCAATGTCACTGGCGGCGATCGCGTCGCAGCGTGAGCACAGCACGATTGCCGAGAAGCTGCGCGACCGGCGCAAGCTCATCCCGTTAGGCCGCGCGGGTGATCCGGCCGAGCTGGCGGCGGTGGTGGCGTTTCTCGCATCGCAGCGTGCGAGCTTCGTGACCGGTGTGGCGATCCCGGTGGACGGCGGCCAGATCGCGACGACGTTTTAGGACCTGCCTTCGCAGTATCCGTTCGTGTCCGACGTCAACACGTGAGATACAGACGAAAACGGAAAGAAGCACGGACAACAAACGGATACGACATCGACGCGTGCCCGGGCGAGAAAGTAGCTATCCGTGATGCAACCGCGCGCGCGGGAGTTCCAGGGCCCGCTATCGGTTCGCGGGGCTCCGTGCGACCTTTCGCGCTGCATCCGGCGGGTCGAATCGCAACCACGGGAGAGGAGCGTCGGTGAAAGCGCTGGTGAAAGAGACGGCGGGACCCGGGTTCGTGCTCCGCGACGTTCCGGTGCCGACGATCCGTGACAACGAAGTCCTGATCAAGGTTCGGCGCGCAGGCGTCTGCGGCACGGACGTGCACATTTACGACTGGGACGCATGGGCGAGCGGGCGTTGCGTCCCGCCCTTCACCGTCGGACACGAGTTCGCGGGCGACGTCGCGCAGGTCGGATCGATGGTGAGCGACGTGAAGGTGGGTGACCGGGTGACGGCCGAGGGGCACATCGTGGACGGACGATGCATGCTGTGCCGCACGGGGAATGCGCACGCCTGCCCGTACACGAAGGTGATCGGCGTCGATCGTGACGGCTGCTTCGCGGAGTACATCGCGATGCCGGCGACGAACGTCTGGCATCTCGACGACAACATCTCATACGATGTGGGCGGCATCCACGATCCGATGGGGAATGCGTTTCACACCGCGTTGACGGCGGACATTCCCGGGGCGACGGTGCTGATCACCGGATGCGGACCGATCGGGATCTTCGCGGCGGGGATCTGCCGCGCGGCGGGCGCCTCGCGGGTGATCTGCTCCGACATCAACGACACGCGGCTCGAGCTCGCGCGGCAGATGGGTGCGACAGACATCGTGCATCCGAACGAGGTCGAGGCGCTGGTGAAGAAGGTGACGGACTTCGGCGTGGATGTCGTGCTCGAGATGTCGGGGGTGCCGAGCGCGATCCATCAGGCGTTCGCGCTGGTGCGGCCGGCGGGGCGCGTGCAGATGCTCGGCGTTCCCGCGAAGCCGATCACCTTCGACTTCGCGACGGAGCTCGTGTTCAAAGGCGTGACCGTGTATGGGGTGACGGGACGCCGAATGTACGACACATGGCACCAGATGACGCGCTTTCTGCGATCGGGGGTGTTCGACCCAACGCCCGTCATCACGCACAGATTCCCGCTCGAGCAGGCCGACGAGGCGATCGCGGCGATCAAGTCGGGCGCCGCGGGCAAAGTCATCTTCGACATCGCGTGAGCAGATGAACGAGAACTTTTCGAAGGAGCTGCAGGGGCAGCTCGACGAGCTGAAGCGCGACAAGGTCTACAAGACGCTCAACTTTCTCGACTCGCCGCAGACGGCGCACGTGACGATGGAGGGGCACGGAGAGGTGCTGATCCTCTCGTCGAACAACTATCTCGGGCTGTGCGCGGAGCCGAGCGTGGTCGAGGCCGGGCGAAAGGGGCTCGACAAGTTTGGCGCGGGGACCGGGAGCGTGCGCTTCATCTGCGGCACCTTCACCATCCATCGGGAGCTCGAGACGGCGCTCGCGCGCTTCA
>JALYSW010000425.1 GCA_030854615.1 Gemmatimonadota bacterium | reverse complement strand
TTCTCCGCCTCGGTGTCCACGCGGCTCACGAAGAACGACGCCACCGACGCGATCGTGGTGAGCGGCAGTCCGCGCTTCGCACGCTCCTCGAGCGCCACGAGGTACGACTCGAGCACGGAGGCGTACGCGTCGACGGAGAAGAGGAGGGTGATGTTGACGTTGATCCCGTCGGCGAGCAGACGGCGCGCCGCTGCCGCGCCGGCGTCGGTGCCCGGCACCTTGATCATCACGTTGGGACGCTCCACCACCGCCCACAGCCTGCGTGCCTCGGTGATCGTATCATCGACGCTGTTCGCGGCGCCGGGCGACACTTCGATCGAGACGTAGCCATCGATCCCTTTGCTCTTCTCGTGGACCGTGCGGAAGATGTCGCAGGCGGCGCGCACGTCGTCCGTTTCGACGAGCTCGAACAGCTCCCGCGCGCTGAGCTCCGGCGACGCGCCCGCGAGTTGCGAGTCGTACGCATGGCCCTCCGCGAGCGCCTTCTCGAAGATCGTCGGGTTCGACGTCATCCCCGTGAGCGAGTCGCGCTCGATCCGGCGCGCGAGCTCGCCGCTGCGGAGCAGTGAGCGGTCGATGAAGTCGAGCCAGATGGACTGGCCCGCGTTGTGGAGCTGCCGTAGACGATCCATGCTCGCGCCGGGAGAGAGGAAGGCGGAAAGATAGCGCGCCTCCGGCGGGATGAACCAGATGCGATGTTCGGAGCGCTAGGCGCGGCTGAGCGGCTGGAAGGTCGCGACCGAGTCCGAGGGCTCGAGGTAGGGCTCGCGCCCGTCGCAGGCGAGCCACGCGTGCGCCTCGAGCGTCCCCGTCTCAGTGCGGCGCACGCCGATCACGACGCGCGCATCGTGACCCGCGCGACGGAGGAGATAGGCGAGCACCGCCGCCCGGCGCAGACAGCTGTGGCGCCAGATCCAGAATCCGCGATGCAGGATGCGGTCGACGTGGTGGGCAAGCCGCGCGGGCGCCACGCTCTCGCCGCCCGCGCGCGTGCGCGCGAGCCACGCGAACGACCGATTGGCGGAGAAGAGCTCGAGCGCGCACGGCACCGCTACGCAGGCGGTCACGATCTCGACCTTCGTGCGCAGTCGCACGCTAGCGAGCGCTCATGTCGCTCACCGCGCGCGACCGCGGCGCGTCACTTCGTGGTGTACGTCGGGACCTTCGCGTCGGCCGACACGTTGAAGTGAATCCACATTCCGCTCGGCGCGTGTCCCGGGACGCCGCAGGCGATGACGTAGTCGCCGGCCGTCTCCGCCTTGAAGGTCGTCTGATCGGTCTTGTCGGTCGCGAGTCCGGCGGTGAGATCGCTCGTGTACGCGCGGGCGATTGCGGGATCCTGCGGCTGCGCGGGGAACGGCTGTTTGTTCGCGAGAATGATGGCCGAGTGCGGGATGGCGTCTTCGTTCTTGAACATCCATGAGACGGTCCACCCCACGGGGACGGTGATCGTCGCGGAGCCGTTGGCGTTGCCGTTGAAGTTCATGCCCCCGTTCACCGAGCCGTGCGCGGCGAAGAGCTTGAGCGCGATCGTCTTGGCGGCGGGATCGTACGAGAGGAACTCGTTGACCTTGACATCGGGCGAAGTCGTGGGCGTCGCGGCGGCGGCGGGGGCAGCCTTCGCGGGGTGGACGGTGGTCTTCGAGGAGGCGTTGACGTGCTTCTTCGGCGCGACGCCGCCGGAGCCCTGTGCGCCGACTGCAGTGCTGACGAGGAGTGCCGCGCCGATCGCTGTCGTCAGAATTGCCTGCATGTCTGCTCCGCCGGAAAGTGAGTGGATCCCTGAATATAGGGTTACCCGGCGCACAGTGGAACGATCGCACGTCAGCTGCGGCGGGCAGCTCGTCCCGCAGCGGCTGCTAGGGCTTGATGCGCTTGAGCGAGTCGAGCGAGGCGGTGAGCGAGTCCATGTGCTTCTTGCGTGCATCGATCTCGGCGTGGATCGCGCGCAGCTCTTCGAGGAACTGGGCGTTGTTGGCGGCGGGCGCGGAGGCGGGCGCAGCAGCCGGTGGTGCGGCGGCGACAGTTGGGGGCGCAGAGGCCGGCACGGGCGGCTGTACGACCGGCGGCGGCGGCGTCGTGACCGGCACAGTTGCCGCCGCCGATGTCACGGACGAGGAGAGCGTCGCGGCAGGCGACGCCATCGTCTGCGTGATCGGTGCGGAGTACTCGGGCGGCGCGGAGTGTTCGGGCGGCGCGGTGCGCACGCGCTGTGCAACGGAGATCGTGCGCCGCTCGGCGCGCGGCGGCTCGTGCTTCTCGGTCTTCGCGGGCGCCACGCGGGCAACGCGCGCGGGCATCGGCGAGAGTCGGGGCGCGGAGGTTAGGAGTGGCGCGACTGCGCCGCCATCCTCGTGCTGCGGCGCGCTGTCGGCGCGCGGAGCGCTGGCGAAGATCACGGAATCGTTCCCGCGAGAGGGACGGATGATCGGCATCGTGTCGCGCACGACCGCCGCCGGAGCCGCGGCGACGGTCGCGACGGCATCGTTGCGCGAGGCGACCGATGGTGTGGCGAGGGAAGCACCGCTCCGCCCCATGCCGCGCACCGTGAGCGCGCTCGTGAGCACCGCGACGAGAACGCTGCTCGTGAGCATCAATCCGGCAATGAGCCAGCGATCGGCGGTCGCGAGGCCGGTGCGGTGCGCCGGAGGATTGCGCGGTCCGGTCATCCCCTCGTGCGACGCGCGGCGCGCGATCCACGCGTTGGGACGCGCGGCCGTGCTCTCATCGCGGCGCGAGAGCTCGAGCTCGACCGGCGTGCCCGCCATCTCGCGCTCGGCGGCCACCTCGCTCTTCGGGCGCGCGGCGTGCTTGAGCTCCTGCGTCGTGCCCGCGCGAGCCGGTGTGCGA
>JALYSW010000395.1 GCA_030854615.1 Gemmatimonadota bacterium | reverse complement strand
TCATTCGATGATAGGACCGCCGCGCTGTAGCGCGTGTAGCTGTTGAGCGAATGCCCCGATAGCTCAGCGCCGAGCTGGTTATCGCCTAGGCCGAAATCCACCGAGCTGCCGGGCGCCGAGAAGTGGTAGTTCTGGTAGGTGCCACCGTTGGCCGAGAGAAAGAGGAAGCGCTTCTCGGAAACCAGATTGTCGAGCTCGAACTTGCCGACCTTCAGATTCAGCCACGGATTTGCGCCGAGATTGTCGAAGCGAAGGTGCATGGCTTCGAAGTGGAAACTGGCGAAGTTGTCGGACGACAGGAGCACGACGAACGAGACGTTCTTCCATAGGGTGCCGGCCGTCCAGAGATCGGTACCGGAGAGATCGAAGCCGTGCGAATGAAGAGTGCGCTCCACCTGTCCGCTCGCGCCATCGCCAGGCGTGGCATCCACGAGTTGCTTGGTCGCACGCTCGTAGTGGAACTGCGGTGTGACACGGATCGTGAAGGGGAAGTACGCGTTGTTCTGGGCGATCGGCGAGTCCTTCTCGTTGCGCAACTGGTAGCCGTTGTCGCGGAACTGCTGTCCGAAGCTGTTCAGCTCGGGCCACGCCGTGTGGCAGGCGGAGCATCGCAGCCCGTACTTGCGCGCGAACGCTGGAATGAGCTTCACCTTCTTCGTCGCGTAGCTCGTCGTCGCTGCCCGCTCACCATTCTGAATCGACGCGACGTATGCGCGATACGCGTCGGCCACATCCTCACTCGTCGATGGAGCGGAGTGTTCGACCATCGCCGAATCGCGGCCGCGAACAACCATCGCGCTTGCGGATGTGGCACCGATCATACTGGCGCCCACTCCCAACACGCAGACCGTCATCCCTCTGAACAAACACCAGTACGTCGTCGACCTCATTGTACCTCCGCTGGACACGGCGAGTGATCCTCAGGGAGCGGCGCTATTCTCGTGTCGGTCACAACGAAGGAGTCTGCCTTCGGTATAACCGAGCTGGCCGGTCGTGGATGCGAATACCGTCCGTTTGGAATACGATAGCTGTCCTTCCGGCGGGGATATAGGAATCAGACCCGCGATTGCTCAAGCACCATGCGCACAATGATTTGTATATTTATAACTAAATGAATATTTATTTCTAACAAATCGGCGAGAATTGCCCGATCCAACATTTCGCCGCCGATCCCCACACGGAACGAATCTCAGGCGGCGTTCGTGGCTCGATATCGAGCACGAGCAGGGCGTGTCGGAGCTCAGTTTAGTATTCAATAGTTACTAAATACCGATGCGCGGTTTGGCCCGGGTTCTGGCGCACGGGAGGTCGATGGACGCGTCCCACTCTCGGACAACCCTCTCGGGGCCTCGCCTTCCTGGCTGAAACGGCATGAGCAGGAAGCGCGCTTGACGGGTAGCTCGCTCAGCGGGCTGGCCGGTCAGGCGTCGCCATCGTCGACCCGCCGAGGCAACCCTACTTATCCTTGCTGTCCACGTTGCCGATGACGTGCACCTTGAGCCCGTCGACGACATCGTCGGATGGATTGAGAATCAGCCGCGCACCTTCAGGGACATCGGCGAGCACCTCGACATCGGCTCCATAGTCGCGGCCCAGAGTGACCTTGATGAAGTGCACGATGTCATCGGGACCAACCATCGCGACCTGCGTGCCTTCCGGTCGGAAGACCAGTGCGCCCGAGGGCACGCGCACGGGCGGCGTGCCCCCCGAGAGATGGAAGTGCACCTCTCCGAACATGCCGGGCAGCAGCGCGTTGTCCTTGTTCGGCGCGTCGACCTCCACCGTGAGCGTGCGCGCGGCCGCATCGAGCGAGCTCGACGTGCGCATGACGGTCCCCTTCACCGTGCGCCCGCCGTCAGGAAGCACGATGTCGGCCTGCTGCCCAATGGTGATCGCCGATACCTGCGCCTGGGGCACGCTCACCATGATGCGCACGGTGTCCGTCTGCGCGATGGTAAACAGCCCGCGCGTGCCCGGTGTCGTCGCCGGCGCCACGAGCATCCCGACATCGATGTTGCGCGCCGTCACGACACCCGCGAAGGGTGCCTCGACGTTTGCGTAGCCCTTGAGCGAGGCGTAGCGGCCGACGTTCGCGCGCGCGGCGTTCACGTTTGCGGTGGCGTCGTCGTACGCGCTTTCATGCTCATCGAGCTCCTGCGCGGAAACGGCGCTGTCCTGCTCGAGCCGCCGCCAGCGGTCGAGATTCCGCTTCGCGAGCGCCTGCGTCGAGCGCGCCCGCGCGAGATCGGCCTCCGCCTGATCATACTGCCGGTCGACATCAGGGGTCTCGATGACGGCGAGCAGTTGGTTCGCCCTCACCTTTGATCCAATGTCGGCTGTCCACTTGCGGACGTAGCCGTTCGACCGCGCGTAGACGTTCGTCTCGTGGAGTGCCTGGACGGTTCCGGTGAGAGCCAGATCGCCCGCCGCCGTCGTGCGGTGCGCGAGCGCCACCGTCACTCGCACGCCGGCGAGACTGTCCTCTCGCGCGCTGCGGTCGAGCGCGTGCGCGCGCCGTACGCGCGGCACCGCACCCGCTACCACCAGCACCAATATCACCACAGCGGCGATCACGCCGCGACGCACCCCCGCGCTCATGTCCGCGCTCCAGCCATTGTCCCGCCCTCCAAAGAGTGCCGCTCCGCCTTCGCCGCGGGCACGCGCCCGCGAATCATCGCATAGACGACGGGCACGAAGAACAGCGTCGCGAACGTCGCGACCATCAGTCCCCCGATCACCGCACGTCCGAGCGGCGCATTCTGCTCGCCCCCTTCACCGATGCCGAGCGCCATCGGCAGCATGCCGATGACCATCGCCAGCGCCGTCATGAGCACGGGCCGCAGGCGCGTCGTCCCCGCATCGTACGCCGCCTCGAGCGCACTGCGCCCGAGTGCGCGCTGGTCGTTCGCGAAAGTCACGATCAGCACGCTGTTCGCCGTCGCCACACCCATCGCCATGATCGCACCCATCAGCGATGGCACGCTCAGTGTCGTCTGACTCAGATAGAGCATCCACGCGATGCCGGCGAGCGCTGGCGGGAGTGCCATGATGATGATCAACGGATCCGTCCACGACTGGAAGTTGACGACCATCAGCAGATAGACCAGCAAAATCGCGAAGGCGAGCCCACCGCCCAGTCCCAGAAAGGACGATCGCATGCTTTGCACCTGGCCGCGCATCGCGATCGAGCTTCCCTTCGCCAGCGTCGGCTTCACATCGGCGATGATTCTGTCGATGTCGCGGGCGACACCGCCCAGGTCGCGCCCCTGCACGTTGGCGTACACGTCGAACACCGGCTGCACGTTGTAGTGATTGACCACCGCCATCTGCGAGCGCCGCTGCATCGTCGCGACGTTCGACAGCAGCTCGGGCCCCGCCTTCGACGAGATCGGCGTGCTGCGCAGCGCATCCATGGTATTGAGCTGCGATATCGGCGTCTGCACCGCGAGCGGATAGTTCACACCATTCGCAGGATTGATCCAGAAATTCGGACTGACGACGCCACTCGAGCTCACGCTCACCAGCAGGTCGTTCGCGATGTCGCGCTGGGTGAGCCCCATCGCCTGCGCGCGAAGGCGGTCGACGTTGAAAAGCAGATCCGGCGCGTTCATCACCTGATGCACGTGCACGTCCACCGCGCCCCGCACTCTGACCACGCGCGCGGCGATCGCGCGTGCAGTCGCGAAGTTCGCCACCTTGTTCGCTCCGACCACCTGAATGTCGATCGGTGCGGGCAGCCCGAAGTTCAGAATCTGGCCGACGATGTCCGCGCTCTGGAAGAAGAAGGTCACCCCCGGATAGTCGCTGCGCAGCCTTTTGCGCAGCGTCGCCACGGCATCCGCCGTCGCCATCTTGCGGTCCGGCGACAGTGTCATGAGCAATTCGGCATCCGCTGTGCCGATCGTCGGATTGTCGCTGAACGCGAGGTTCGTTCCGCCGGTGGCAATGCCGATGTTGTCGAGGATCGTCTGCACCTCGTTCGGCGGCAGCGTCGCGCGTATCGTTCGCTCGATTCCGGCGACGATCTGCTCCGTCTGCTCGAGACGCGTCCCCGGCGGCGCGCGCAGATGCATGCGGATCTGTCCCCCATCGACGACGGGGAAGAAATCCTGTCCGATCACCGGAATCAGCAGCGCCGAGAAGAGCACGAGCGACGCGAAGCCGAGCACCACAGACCGGCGATTCGCAAGCGCGCTCTCGAGCAGTAGCGCGTAGCGCGCCTTGAACGCGTCGAAACGCCGCTCGAAGCCGGCCGTGATGCGCTCGAGCCATCTGGGCTGCGACTTGCCGTGCTCACTCTCCATCGCGAAGCGGACGAGCGTGGGCACGAGCGTCCGCGAGATGATGTACGACGCCATCATCGCGAAGATGACGGCCATCGCCAGCGGCGCGAACAGCGAACCGGCCGCGCCGCTCAGAAAAAAGACCGGCACGAACACCACGCAGATCGACAGCGTGGACACGAACGTCGGAATCGCGATCTGCTGCGACCCCTCGAGGATCGCCTCGAGCATCGGCTTGCCGAGCTGCGAATTGCGATGGATGTTCTCGATCGCCACCGTCGCATCATCGACGAGAATGCCCACGGCGAGCGCGAGCCCGCCCAGCGTCATGACGTTGATCGTCTGGCCGAGCGCGCCGAGCGCGATGATCGAGCTGAGGATGGCGAGCGGAATCGACAGCGCGACGATGAGCGTCGTGCGCCAGCTTCCCAGAAAGAGGAGGATCATCAGCGCGGTGAGTACGGCCGCGATGACGGCCTCGCGCGCCACGCCATTGAGCGACGCGCGCACGAAGAGCGACTGATCCGACAGCAGATTGATGTGCAGCTCCGGCGGCATCGTCGCCATGATCTGCGGCAGCCGCTCGCGCACGCGCCTCACGACATCGAGCGTCGACGCGCCACCGCCCTTGAGCACCGTGATCAGCGCGCCGCGCTGTCCGTTCTCGCGCACGATGTTCGTCTGCACGGCGAAGCCGTCGTGCACCTGCGCAACATCGTGGATGTACACCGGCACGCCGTTCACTTCCTTCACCGGGATGTCGTTGAGCGCCGCGATCGCATCCGGACTGGAATTGAGGTGGACCGTGTATTCCTGCGCGCCGAGCTTCGCAGTGCCGCCGGGGAGCACGAGATTCTGCAGGTTGATCGCGGTGCTCACGTCCTGCGGCGACAACCCCTTGGCGAACAGCGCCTGCGGATTGATGTCGACCATGATCTGGCGCACCTTGCCGCCGAACGGCAGCGGCACCTGCGCGCCTTGCACCGTCGCCATCTGCGTGCGGAGGAAGTTGAGCCCGAAGTCGTAGAGCTGCTGCTCCGACATCGAATGACTCGACAGGCTCGCCTGGAGGATCGGCACGTTCGACGCGTTGAAGCGGATGATCAGCGGCGGCGTCGCACCCGGCGGCATCACGCGCACCACTGCCTGCGAGATCGCGGTGATCTGCGAGACGGCCGCATCGATCGAGGCGCCTGGCTGGAAGAACACCTTGATCACGGACACGCCATTCACCGTCTGCGACTCGATGTGCTCGATGTCGCTGACGGTCGTCGTCATCGCGCGCTCGTCGACCGTGACGATGCGCCGCTCCATGTCCTCCGGCGCCAACCCGGCGTACGACCAGATGATCGTGACGACCGGAATCTTGATCTCCGGGAAGATGTCGGTGGGCATGCTCACCAGCGACAGAATCCCGAATACCACCACCAGCATCGCGCCGACGATGAACGTGTACGGGCGCTCGAGCCCCAGCTTGACGATCCACATCTACAGCGTTCTCCCAGCCAAGGCCTCGAGCGCCGCGCGCGCCACGGCATAGTCGAACCGCGCCGTCACCGCATCCTGCTCGGCGTTCACCAGCGCGAGCTCCGACGTCAGCCGCTCGAGCTGCGTCGTCGCGCCCTCGCGATAGCGTGCGTCCTGCACGCGCAGGTCCTCGCGCGCGAGCGCCACCCCCTGCTCCGACAGCGCGATGCGCCGCCGCTCCACAACGAGATTCGTCAGCAGACGAATCGCACTCGCGCGAACGACGCGGTGTATGTCGAGCTTCGAGACGCGCGCCGTCTCGTCATCCGCGCGCGCGCGCGTCACCTCGTCGCCGCGCACGAAGCCATCGAAGAGCGGGTAGCTCAGCCCGATACGCGCGACCCACGTGCCACCGTCGTGCAGAAGCTCCGGCGTCTGGTGCAGATACGAGTAGCCGCCGGCCGCGCTGATGTACGGTTGATAGTGCGACCGCGCCGACGACACCCCCGCGTTCGTCGCCACCGCCGTCGCCTCGGCCGCCTTCACATCGGGCGACGTGCGCTCGATGTCCGCGAGCACCGAGTCTTCGGAAATCGACAGCGGGCGCACCACCGACGCGTCATCCGCACGCGCGCCGACACGGCCGCCGATGCCGGTGAGCCGTCCAAGCGCGACCGCCGCGGCGACGTGTGCAGAGCGCGCTTCGAGCAGCGCTTGCTCCGCGCTCGTGACCTCGAGCGTCGCGCGCAAGTCGTCGGAGCGCGTCGTCGTTCCCGCCGCGAGACGCGATGCCGCATCGCGCTCAGCGCCCTTTGCGCGAATTCGCCGCGCCTGCGCGACCGTTGCGAGCGCCTCCGCGCGGAGCACGCCGAGGAAGGTCGTGTCGACGGTGAAGCGCAGGTCGTAGTTGATGGCGACGAGATTCGCTTCCGCCGCCTCGCGCTCGGCACGCGCCTGCTTGCGTTGGGCGCCGAGTCGTCCGCCCGTGTACACGTTGATCGAGGCGATGAGGCCGGCGCTGTACGCGTTGCCGGCGTAGGTCGGCGCGATGGGCGCGGCGCCAATGGCGTCGCCGGCGCGTGCGGCGCCCGACTCGAGCGAGAGCTGCGGGAGGTAGGAGCCCAGGGCAACCCGCTCGCCGGAGTGTGCGGAGCGGACGGCGCCGAGCTCGCGGGCGACGTCTGGGCTGACGTGGCGGGCGCGGTCGAGTGCTTCGTCGAAGGTGAGGGTGGTATCGACTGTGAGAGCAGCGGAATCGGCGCGGCCCGTGGAGTCGATTCCGGCGCGGGATGCGATGCTTTGCGCCGGGAGCGAGAGGGGGCGAGCCATCACTGTGGCCAGCGCGGCGACCGCTACCGTGGTCTTAAGCAGTCGGTTTCGCCTGCCATCGGGTGACGCCTTTCCGGCGACCACCGAGCGTTCGTGCGATGAGCGAAGTAGAATCACGAGTCCGGCGGTGTGGAGCGGGCCAAGCGGGGGGCGACAAGATGCAAAAAATACAGTGTTCGACCAGCCACTCAAGTACTATTATGACTGTACAACTACTTGATGGTCCCGGCTCTGGACCCGATCTTTCGCCCATGCCCAATCGATTAAACGCCGAAACAGCCCCCTCCGTTGAGGATCGTGCCCTCGTTTTCAAGGCGATCGGAGATCCGACGCGGGTTCGTATCATCGAGCTCTTGCGTGCGCAAACGGAAGAGATCACGGGAACCGAGATCGCCGGGAGCGTCGGCGTCAGTCTCGCGCTACTCTGCCATCACTCGAGCGTGCTGGTCGAGGCTGGGCTGGTGACGAAACGAAAGGAAGGGCAAACATCGTATTGGATGCTGAACCGCGACGCGCTCGCCGCTGCACTCGGGTCGCTCGCGGAGCCGGGCGCGATCGCGGGCTAGCGGCGTGCCAGGATGATGGGTTACAGATACGTGATCCCGCAGCACGGGTTGTGCATTACAGAAGCTCACGACAACACTCCCTTCCGAGGCATCAATGCAACGTTACAATGTTTTTTCCATGGTTGCCGTCGCAGCCATTGTCACCGCTGCCGCGTGCAATCCGTTCCACAAGAATGCGAACGAGATCAAGACGGTCGACATCCCGGTGGGTGAGCGCTGGAATGCGACGCTGGCGACACCGTCGGGTCTCGCGGGCGCCGTGCAGATTCACGGCAGCGGCTACGTCGCGCGCGACCCATCGGGATCGAGCAAGGCCGTGATCCACGTCTCGAACGCCACTGCGGGCGGCGTGCATCCGTGGTCGGTTCGCATTGGGCTCTGCGGCGACCCGAACAATCCGGTGCTCGGCGATCTGTCTGCCTATCCGAATCTCAAGATCGACAACGACGGCACGGCGCAGGGGGGCGCGCTTCTCTCCGTTCCCTTCCCGACGAGCGGCAGCTACTCGCTCGAGGTTCGTGCATCGCCGACGAACATGGGCACGGTCATCACGTGCGGGAACCTCGCTCCGCCAACGCAGTGATCGTATGGATCAATGGCGTGCTCTTGCGCCATTCGTCCGTGCATCACATACTGCCCGCATGAACACGCACGCCACGAGCTACCTCGCGTACTTTACCAGCTTCTGGGGATATCCCCCCGGGAGCCGGTAGCTCGTGCCCAGCGGTCGTTAGCGACCAGGCGGTGCGTCACCATGGCTCCCGGAGAAATCCGGGAGCCTTCTTGTATTTGAGGCCTCGAGATGATCATCGTTACCAAGTCCAACGTATCGGAACCCGAGCTCGCGAACATTCGGCAGCGCGTCGAGTCGCTCGGGCTCAAGACCCACATCACACGTGGCTCGCACCGGGTCGTGATCGGCTGCGTCGGTGACGACGCTGCCCTTTCCGAGATTCCGCTGCTGGCGCTCGCCGGCGTCGAGAGCGTGACGCCGATCTTGCGTCCGTACAAGCTCGCATCGCGGGAGTTCGGACATCCGGACGAGCCGACGGTCGTGCGCGTTGCGCCGGGCGTCGCGTTCGGTGGACGCGCGATCCAGGTCATCGCGGGGCCGTGCTCCGTCGAGGGCGGAGAGATGCTGCTCGAAACCGCGATCGCCGT
>JALYSW010000374.1 GCA_030854615.1 Gemmatimonadota bacterium | reverse complement strand
GAGCGCGATGCCGGTGCCGCCGGCGCCACCGTTGGCGAGCGAGTCGCCGAAGCGCGAGATCATGTCCGCCTTGCCGGCGTGCTTTGTGTCGCGCAGCGCGACGATGAACGGCGCCGGCGGCGTGCTCCCGTCCGGAAAGTATTGGCCGCTCCACGTGTTCGCGTACAGATCGCCATTCGCCGCGACGACCATGTGGCGGACGTGCCCGAGCGAGTCGGCGAAGATGGTGGCGCAGAAGCCGGTAAGGAGGGTGAGTCCGCCGTTGTCGTCAGGACACGTGGCCGCGACGGCGACGGCGCCCTTCGCGGTGCTGTCCGCGGCTGCCGGCTTGTCGGCCTTCGCGCACGCGACGGCGAAGAGTGCGGCACCGATCGCGAGCGCGTGCGTGAAGCGGGTGCTGTATGCATGCATGACTGCAGTACTCCTCGACTGTAAATGTGCTCGAGCGCGAATCATTTGGACGGCCATTCCCAGAGCTCGAACTTGTTGGCGACGAGGGAGACGATACCGACGCGCGAGCGCCCGACATCCATGCTCACATCGGCCGGCTGATACGACAGCTTCGTGATGCGCGGAACGAGCTTCACTCCTTCGAGAGTGGAGACGCTCGAGTCGTTCCAGCTGGTGATGAGGATCACCCCGTTGGGCTCGACCTCGACGCCGTCGAACATCCCCTTGCCTGGCGCGACGTCCTTCGGACCGGGATCGCCGATCCTCCATTCCTGCACGGAGGGACCGGCGAAGGGCGCGAGCACGAATCGCTTCGCGCGCCGGTCCCATCCGATGCCGTCGGGCTCCGAAAAGAGCGCGCTGGACGCGGCGATGCTGATGCTGCGGTCGCGCGCGATCTTGAGAATCCGGTCCGGTCCGGGGTGAGTCATCTTGCCATCCGCTCCGATCTGGACGCCAGTGTCGGTGATATAGACCTCGCCCGTGGAATCGAAGTCGAAGTCGTTGAGGAAAAGCGCCTTCAAGGGCGAGAGATCGATCGTGATGTACGGCTTGCCGCTCTTCGTGTCGAAGCCGCGGAGCTTGTCGACGTCGAGCACCCAGAGCGTGTCGCCCTGCACGCGCGAGCCCATCGGCGCATCGAGCAGCACGCTGTCGCGTCCGCCCTGAATGAAGTGGAGCGAATCCATCACGCCATCGGCAGAGATGCGTGAGATAAAGCCGTTGCCGTCCTTCACGCCAGGCGAGCCGTTCACGTTGCTGACGAAGTAGACGTTCTGCGCGGGGTCGAAGGTGAGCGCCTCGGGCTGTGAGAGCCCATCGACGACGGCGATGCGCTGTGGCGCCTGCGACGTACTCTTCGCGGCGTCCTTCGGCGCGCACGCGGTGGGCGCTGCGATGAGAGCGAAGGAGGATGCGATAGCGAGCAGTGATGCGATCGAACGGGTCATTCGAAGTTCTCCGGACTGGTAGTGTTGCGTGCGATGCTCGATCATCGGCCGAGCGTTTTCATTGATTCGGGTGCGTAGCGATCGCCGGCGGCCGCGCCCTTCGGAGCGATCTCGTCGATGCGCGAGAGATCCGCGGGGGTGAGCGTAACGTTGATCGCGCCTACGTTCTCCTCGAGGAACTCGCGGCGCTTCGTGCCGGGGATCGGAACCATGTCGTTTCCCTGCGCGAGTACCCACGCAAGCGCGAGCTGCGAGGGCGTGCATCCCTTCTCGGCCGCAAGCGTTCCGATGTGGCGCACGAGCTCGAGATTCTTCTCGAAGTTCTCGCCCTGGAAGCGCGGCGAGTTGCGGCGAAAGTCATCGGAACGAAAGTCCTCGATGCTCTTGTACGCGCCCGTGAGAAACCCCCGGCCAAGCGGTGAGTATGGGACGAAGCCGATGCCGAGCGAGCGACAAGTGGGGATGATCTCGTCCTCGGGCTCGCGGCTCCAGAGTGAGTACTCCGTCTGCAGCGCGGAGATCGGGTGCACCGCGTACGCGCGGCGGAGCGTCTCCGGTCCCGCTTCGGAGAGCCCGATGTATCTGATTTTTCCTTCGCGCACCAGGTTGGCGAGCTCGCCGACGGTGTCTTCTATCGGGGTGTTGGTGTCGACACGATGCTGAAAGTAGAGATCGATCGTCTCGATGTCGAGGCGCTTGAGCGAGCCCTCGACCGAGGCGCGGACGTATTCGGGGCGGCCATTGATTCCGCGTTTGAGCGGATCGTTCGCATCGCGCACGATGCCGAACTTGGTCGCAATGATGTACGCGTCACGATTCCCCTTGATCGCCTTGCCGACGAGCTGCTCGTTGGTGTGCGGGCCGTACATGTCGGCGGTGTCGAGGAAGTTGACCCCGAGCTCGAGCGCACGATGGATCGTCGCGATCGACTCGCCCAGATCGCTTCGATCACCGTAGAACTCCGACATCCCCATGCAGCCGAGCCCCATGGCGGAAGTGTCCAGTCCCTGCGTGCCGAGTTTCCGATGTTGCATTCGTTACCGTTGGCGAGCGTGAACAAAACGAACGTGCGCCCGGGGCCGAGTGTGGCTCCG
>JALYSW010000334.1 GCA_030854615.1 Gemmatimonadota bacterium | reverse complement strand
CGTGATTCGCGCGGGAATCAGTCCGAAGGGGCTCGTCTCGTTCTTCCAGAAGCTGATGTCGGAGGAGAAGGGCGGGGGGTCAGCGGTTGATGCGTGGTTCAGCGATCACCCGCTCACGCAGGACCGGATTGCGGACATCCAGAAGATGATCGATGCGAAGGATCCGGCGCTGCTCCGGACGCTTACGGAGGACAATACCGCATTCCATCAGTTCAAGGATCGGGTGCACGCGCTGCCGCCGGGACCGAAGCCCAAGGCGGCGACGCCCTAGCTCGTCAGCGAGCGGGGACGGCCGTGTACACGACGCGCATCGCGCAGCTGTCGGCGGCGGTGCGTGCGCGGTAGCGGAGCTTCAACGCGGAGTTATGCCCCGCCTGCTCGACTGGCGACGCCGGCTCCGGCGCGCTGGTGAGGTTGTTCCAATTCGCGCCGCCGTCATTCGACCACTGCACGAGTGTCCGCCCGGCGCTGTCGTCCGATGGGAGCGTGCGGGCGACGCACGGCGTAATCTCGGCAATCGTGATGACGCGGGAGAGATCACCCTCGGAGGCGACGATGGCGGGGGCGTCGGCCTCGGTCCAACCGCCGGTGCCCGACGCCGCATGGAAATGCAGGCTGGCGATCACGGGCTCGGTCGTGGCGAAGATCCCCCAGCGGGTGTGGGCTCGCACGACGAGTGCGTCGGGGGCGTTCGCGGACGTCACCGCGGGTTCGGCGGTGGAGATCACTGCGAGTGCGGCGATCGCCGCGATGGCGTAGGGCAAAAAGGGCGGCATCTTTCGTTGCAACGTGACGAATGAGTGACGATCGCTAGCCTCAAGAGACGCGACACGGATGAAAAGGAAACGCGCTTGCTATCGCGCGCGCACGAGCGCATTCATCGGGTGGCACTCGTGCGACTTTTGGGTGTAGCAATCGTCGATGGCTCACAGTGTGCATTGTTCTGAATCACCTTTCCCGGACGACCGATGCACCGTAGTGGCGAAGTGAAATTGCGTGCGGCCGTAGTGCGTGGCGCGATGTCGGCAGGCGCGCTGGCGCTCGTCGTTGCAACGTCGTCATGCGCGATGATGCACGGTGCGCGCGCCGGCCGGCCGGGGATCGAGGTGGTGGTGGGGAACGATGTGCGCCCGGCGCGCGATGTGGTGGTCTTCCTCGAGCGTCCGAACGGCGTCCGCCTCCGACTCGGCGCCGTACAATCGGATTCGACGCGAACACTGACTTATTCGTCGCACCTCGACCAGGGCGAGTACCAGCTCGTCGCGCTCGACGAGGCCGGTGTTACCGTGGTATCGCAACGCGTCTCGCTCTCCTCGAATGAGCAGCGGGTGGTCTGGCAACCGGGCGCTCGGAACGCGACAACGAGCATCATGCGCTGAAAATTCGGGCTTTTCGGAGCCCTTTTTTCGGCACTTGACCTTCGGGATTTGTTCGGGTATTGTTGGCCTCCCAACCTTCCCGGAGCTCACCACGATGCGAACACCCAATCTCGAAGCGAAGCTCGAGCTCCTCATGTCGCTGGCCGGAGACGACAAGGAGGGGCTGCCTACGAAGCGGCTGCCGCCGAGGCTGCGTCACGCGAATGATGTGGGGGCGCTGCGGCCATTGAACCTGCGGCCGGTTCGCATGGGGAGCAGCGGTCCGCGCACGACGCTCATGCGCATCCTCATGACCAACGGATGCAGCTTCAACTGTCACTACTGCCCGACGCGGCACGATCGCGACATGCCGCGGACGCTGCTCAAGCCGGCGGAGCTCGTGCGGATCTTCCTGGCGGCGGTGGCGCGTGAGTGGTGCACGGGGCTCTTTCTGACGATGGGAATTCCCGGGCGCCCCGTGAAGGTGATGGACGATCTCATCGAGGTGCTGACGCTCCTGCGCGAGAAGCATCGCTTCGCGGGATATATCCACGTGAAGATGGTGCCCGGTGCGCAGGTGGCACAGATCGAGCGGCTGACGCAGCTCGCGACACGCGTGTCGATGAATCTCGAAGCGCCGTGCGGCGACACGCTCGCGCGCATCGCGCCGGAGAAGAATCTCGGCAGTGCGCTGGTGCAGCTCGAGCGCATGCGCGGGCAGGTGAACGAGCGGAGGAGCGAGGAGCGCGAGGGGCGCCCACGGAACGCGCTGCTGCCGGGAGGCACGGCGGGGATGACGATGCAGTTCGTCGTCGGCGCGACGCCTGACACCGACCGCACGATCATGGGGAGGGTGAGCGAGCTGTACGCCGGGCGCGGAATCCATCACACGCACTTCGCCGCCTTTCGGCCCATCCGCAACACGCCACTCGAGAACGTGCGCGCGGCGCCAGCGGTGCGCGAGCAGCGGCTCTACCAAACCGACTATCTGCTGCGCGACTATGGCTTTGCGCCGAGCGAGGTCGTGTACGATGAGGATGGAAATCTGCCGCTGGCGAACGATCCGAAAATCGCGTGGGCGCTCGCGCATCCGGAGCACTTCCCGATCGAGGTGCGGACGGCGAGTCGCGGGGCGCTGCTGCGCGTGCCGGGGATCGGGCCTGCGAGCGCGCGGCGCATCGTGGTGGAGCGCATCTCCACTGCGATTCGCGGGCTCGCGGATCTGCGCGCGATGGGCGTCGTCACCACGCGCGCGGCGGGCTTTCTGACGCTCGGCGGACGGCGCCTGCAGACAGTGCGGTGGGCGGAGCAGTTCGGCGTCTGGCGGCCCGATGAAGACGTGGGCGCGTACCACATACAGTACGAGGTGAGCCCCGGGACGTTCCGATAGAGAAATCCTCGCGCGAATCGGTTGCGCCGAGCGCGCACCTGCAATAGCCTCGCGTAATGACTGATATTCGGCGCATGTCCAGACTCCCGCTCGTGCTTTTATCGCTCGCGATGTCGGTGATTGCGATACCCGCGCCGGCTCGTGCGCAAGCGAAGACGGCGGCACCGGGCGGAGGTCGTCTGACGCTCGAGCGCATCTTCGGCTCGAATGAGCTCAGGGCGCTGGGCACGCCATCGCTCCGTTGGAGTGAGGACGGCAAGGGCTACACGATGCTCGAGCCATCGTCGAACGGGAGCGACGTGCGCGACATCGTGCGCTACGACGCAGCCACCGGGCGGCGCGAGGTCGTGGTTCGCGGTGATCGCCTCGTGGCATCCGGCAGCGGTGACGCGCTGGAGATCGAGGACTACGAGCTCTCGCCGGACGGCAAGCGCGTACTGATCTTCACGAACTCAGCGCGCGTGTGGCGGCAAAATACGCGCGGCGATTACTGGGTGATCGACGTCAAATCCGGCGCTCCCCGGAAGCTCGGCGGCGCCGGCGCCGCGCCATCGACGCTGATGTTTGCGAAGTTCTCACCGGACGGCGGGCGCGTCGCATACGTACGCGCGAACAATCTGTACTTGGAGGACGTAACCAGCGGTGCGATCACGCCGCTCACGACCGACGGCTCGCGCACCGTGATCAACGGCACCTTCGACTGGGGGTACGAGGAGGAGCTGAATCTGCGCGATGGATTCCGCTGGAGCCCGGACGGAAAACGCATCGCGTACTGGCAGCTGAACGACGAGGGCGTGCGCGACTTCCTGCTGATCGACGACACGGACTCGCTCTACTCGTTCACTATCCCGGTCCAGTATCCGAAGGCGGGGACCACGAACTCGGCGGGGCGCGTCGGGGTCGTGAGTGCGAGTGGCGGGGCGACGCAGTGGCTCGCGGTGCCGGGAGAGCCGCGCGAGCACTACATCGCGCGGCTCGAGTGGGCCGCGAGCTCGGACGAGGTGGTGCTGCAGCAGCTCGATC
>JALYSW010000323.1 GCA_030854615.1 Gemmatimonadota bacterium | reverse complement strand
GGGCTCCGCGAAAGAGGGTCTGTCCAACTTTTGTCCGATGATAAAGCAACTCGCGTACCAGCGCCTCGAGCGGTACAGTTAAGCGTGCGTACATTGATTCAGCGGACCTCAGCCGGCACGCTCCCATGGCGATAGAGAACATCTCGGATACCGCTCGGTGGGTGGCCGTGTATCGCGCCATGGAGGGTGAGCGACCGGATGCGCTGTTCAACGATCCCTTCGCGCGCAAGCTTGCGGGCGCGAAGGGCGACGAGATCGTGCGCACCATGAAGGACGGAACGACGATGGCGTGGGCGATGATCGTGCGCACGCAGGTATTCGACGAGATCATCATGGCGGAAGTCGGCACGGACGGCATCGACCTCGTGCTCAATCTTGCTGCGGGACTCGATGCCCGGCCGTGGCGCCTCGATCTCCCGCCGATGCTCAACTGGGTCGACGTCGACCTCCCCGAAATTCTCCGCTACAAGCTCGAAACGCTCGCCGATGCGAAGCCGAAGTGCGCGTACGAGGCGGTGGAGGCGGATCTCACCGATACGGAGGTGCGCCGCGCGCTCTTTGCGCGCCTCGGAGCGCACTCGAAGCGCACGCTGGTCGTCACGGAGGGGTTGCTCGTCTATCTCACCGACGCGGACGTGACCGCGCTCGCCACCGACCTGCACGCGACGCCGTCGTTCACGCGCTGGGTGATCGATCTCGCGAGTCCGCGGCTACTCAAGATGATGACGAAGTCGTGGGGCAAGGCGGTCGAGTCGGGGAATGCGCCCTTCAGGTTCGCGCCGCCGAATGGGACCGACTTCTTCCGCGAGCTCGGCTGGGAGGAGCGCGCCTACCACTCCACGATGGAGGAAGCGGAGCGCCTTGATCGCGAAATGAAGATGATGTGGCTCTGGCGGTTCATCGGCCGCTTCTATCCGGCGCGGATGCGCGAGGAATTCCGGCGCATGTCCGGGACCGTGGTGCTCGAGCGGATCTAGCCCGGTCGAGGAAGCGTCCGCGCGGCGCTCCACTCCTCGAGCGCGGCCCGAATGCGACTCGCGTTGCCGTAGCGTCGGAGCCTGATGGTGTGCGCGCCGGCGGTGGTGTCGATGATCGCCGCGGAGTTGGTGAGGCGAATCGCGCGCACCTCGTTCCACGGAACGCTGAAGGCAGTGAAGCGCGACAGCCTCGCATGCACCCCGTTTTCGTCGAGGCGAAGCTCGCGCCGCCTGCTCGACCGGCGCGCGAGCATTCCGTGCAGAAGCCCGATCACGATGGTGACGGTACCGAGAAGGAAGTTGGGACGCGCGAAGAACGCCTTTCCGCCGAGCGACGACGCGTGGATCGCCTCGACGATGAGCATAGTCCCCGCGATCACGTCGAACCAGTTGGCGCCCGCGTGCGCGTGCGAATGCGAGTCGGTACGTGCGTGGTCATCGGAAGCCGACGTTGCCGGTGGCCGAGCCACGCGCCGTCGCAGCGCACGAAGGTCGCGCGCCAGCATTCCGAGCAGCACCGCAGCCACGAGGATCTCCGCGTACGCGAGCAACTCACCGCTTCCACCCGGCGCCTGCAGCCGGTGTATGCCCGCGAAGAGCAGCGGGACGCCTCCCACGGCGTGTTGCAGCTTCTGCGCCCAGATCACGAAGTGCTCGCGCCTGTCGTCCAGCAGGATCGTGATCGGCGAAGGTGACATCCCTCACTATGCGGGGCGTCGCGTCGCGGCGGAAGTCCGCGCGCGATGGTGCCCGCGGTTGACCGAGCCCCGGATAAAGTCGAAGTTCAGAGCGCCGATCGTCACTCACATGGAGCCACATGCATTCGCTACGAGACCTCTGGCACCAGTATTCGGATCCAACGGGCCTCATCATGTGGGGCGGCTACGTCGGGCTCACGATCATCATCTTCGCCGAGACGGGGCTGCTGATCGGGTTTTTTCTTCCGGGCGATTCACTGCTCGTGTCGGCCGGGCTGATCGCGTCGCACGGAACGCTCGATGTATGGTTCATGTGTCTGATCTGTTCGGTGGCCGCGATCGTCGGACAAACGGCCGGCTACGCGATCGGGCACGCTGCCGGACCGAGGCTCTTCGCGCGCGAAGACTCATTGTTCTTCAAGCGCAGCCATCTGCAACGTGCGCACAACTTCTACGAGAAGCACGGCGGCGCGACGATCGTGCTCGCGCGCTTCATGCCGATCGTGCGCACCTTCGTCCCCGTCGTCGCGGGCGCGGCGCGGATGAGCTACCGGCCGTTTCAGCTCTTCAACGTGATCGGCGGGATCGCATGGGTATGCAGTATGCTCATGATCGGGTACGGCCTCGGTCGCTACATTCCCGGGATCGATAAGAACATCGACAAGGTTATCATTGTAGTCATCGCGGTGTCACTCGCGCC
>JALYSW010000311.1 GCA_030854615.1 Gemmatimonadota bacterium | reverse complement strand
GCCCGCCGCGTGCACCGCGAAGCGCTGCATCGGCATGTGGCACGTCGAGCACGCATCCTCGATCTCCGCGCGGTTCTTCGGATGGTCGAGCACCTCGCGGCGCACCGACCCTTGCCAGTACGGATCGCGTGATGCGTTGGCCATGATCGACGCGCGCCAGTCGAAGCCGATCGACGCATCCTTTCCGGATGGTGTCGTGATGCTGCTGTGGCACGCGATGCACCGATCCGCCGTGAGGAAATGCGCGGGGCCCGGCGCGGCGCGGCCCCGCGGTGCTGTGCCGTAGCCGGCCGCCGCCACGAGCACGGCCGTCGTCGAAATGCTCGCGGCGACGACGCCGAGGAGTCTCAGTGCTCGCATCCGGTACACCACCCTTTCCAGCCGTGAAGTAATGGACCGTCGGCCGTATCCCACAGAAGGTAGGCCATGAGCTGCGAGTCGCGCGTCCTTCGCTGCGTGAGCGGAACGTTCACTCCGACGCCGGCCCGCACGTGCTGCAGCGCGCTAAGTGAGAGCTGAAACTGCGGCACCAGATTCCAGGCGACCGGCGCTCCGCTCTCCAGGTCATGCGAGCCCGCGAGCTCGATCATCGGTGACCAGATGCGCGTGATCGAGCTGAACGCGATGGTCTTGCCGAGAACACCGCTCCAGAACGCCGATCGCGGCGTGCTCGACACATCGGTGGGAAGGTTCACGCCGCCCTCGAACTGGAAATAGCTCCGCGCGGGAAGGAGCTTCGCGCCCAGCACGATGGCTTCGAACGATGTCGTGCCGGTGCCGAATCCAGTGCGCGCGTCCGCGGTGGGAAGTACGACGCCCCCCAACCCGCTCACGATCGTGCCGCTCGTGGAGCTGGAGTAAAACACACGCTTGGCGGCGATCGACGCGTCACCGAGTCCGCCCACCCACGATCTCCCGGGACGTTCGACGAAGCCATACGGCACGTCGACCTCGAGCTGCGCGCGCTTCCCGAATCGCTTCTCGAAGATGAGATGATTTTCGATCGAGGCGGGTCCGCGCGTGGAGGCGGTGCTGGTAATGACAACCTCGTCTTCCGGAAATGCCTTCTCGGTGACCATTGGGAGCGGCACGTTGAGCTCGCCGAGCGGCCAGTCTGGTTCCGTGCAGAGGGTGCGCATGTAGGTGACGACGCGTTGGATCTGTTTTGGCGTGAGCAGGTCACGAAACGCCGGCATGATGCGATTGAAGCCGCGCACCGGGCCGCCATCGCGAATGACGGCCGCCCAATCCACCGTCGACTCGGCCGTGGTGCCCTTGCAGTCGGTGAAGTCGGGCACGGGCACGGCGAACGCTACTGTGCTCTTCGGTGCTCCCCTGCCATCGCCGTGACAGCCTGCGCAGGTGGCGCGGAAAATCTCCTCACCCGTTTCGGGAGCGTGGCTGCGGCCGCGATGCGTCTGTACCGTGAGGTGCGCGCGTGCGTCATGACTCACAGCGCGGAGCCGCGCCGGTGCGGCGACTGCGGTGTGCACCCCAGCGTCGAATGCGACGGACCAGAGGGCAATGGCCAGGAAGACTGCTACGATGCGAATGAGCAAGGACTGGATGAGGACGAGCAGCCGATATCACCTGACGTCCTTCGTCAGGATTCGTCGACCGACGCAAGCGATAATCGCCACGGTCTGCGCAATATCTGCACCGCCATCTCACGAGCCGGCCTGTGAGTGCTTCCAGCGTGGTTGCTCTCGCTCACACCTTACACAAACGTCAGGCCTCGTGCAGAGCTACGACGCAGGCGGACGAAGGTCGCCTCTCGTCCGCCTGTGTGCCCACATGGTCCCGGAACGTCGCCCACGCTCCCCTACATCTTTCGATTCGCCTTGCCGCTCGGCGCTCGGCTCGACGCCACCGCGTACGACTTGAAGTAGCGCTCCTTCATCTCCATCGCTGGCATGGGCGCGTTCGTGTGTGCCTCGACGTCGCGTAGGAGCTCGTCGGCGATGTGGTTGAGCTCCGCATCGTCGGCGGCATACTGCCTGATTCGTGCTGCGGTAGCCGCGAGCACGGCTCGCGCGCGCTCGTAGTGCCCTGCCCTCTGGTACTCCAGCGCTTCACTCCTCGCGCGCTCGCCGAAGAGCGTCGCGACACGGCGGTCGACCACGCGGTTGCGGGGCTGCCGGTCGTTGTCGGCATGCGGGGCGAAGATGAAGCGAAGCCTCTCTGCGGGCGATGAGAAATGCGCGTCGCTCGTGATGCGAATCTCCACGTCGATCTCATGGCGATCGCGCGCCTTCGGAAACTCGAGAGCGACGACGAGCTTCAACTCCTGCGCGGACACGAGATCGCCGATATCGATGGATAGCGTCGACGTTCCGTCCTCGGCTTCCGCCGTGCGCGACTTGAAGCGGCCGAGCACCTTGCCCGTCATGCCGTGCGGCAGCTGTGCTTCGAGCATCGCGCTTCGCACGACGACTTCGAGCGCTTCACCAACTTCGCTCGCGATCAGCTCGGGGATCTGGCTCGCATCGGCGAGGAAGTAGAAATGTCCGCCGCCGGCGTCCGCCATTCCGGCGAGCAGCCGTTCGTCGAAGTCGGCACCCACCCCGAAGGTGGACGTCTGCACGCCGCGTGCGCGAAGCGCTGACGCGTGCATGATGAGCTCATCGCGATCGGTGATGCCGCGATTCGCCAGCCCATCGGTGAGCAGCAGGCACCGGTTGATCGAAGCGCCGTTACTCCGCGCATTCGCCGACATCGCGAACGCGACCTGCTCGCAGCCGCGCATCCATCCACCGGAGAGATCGGTGGATCCGCGTGGCTCGAGGCGAGCGAGCTCGGCCAGCGCGCCTCGCTTGGCGTCCACGGTGGCCAGCGTCGACTCGGCGAGAACATCGACGGCGTCATCATACACGACGAGAGCGAAGCGATCGCCGGACTGCAGCTGCTCGAGTGCCTGCTCGACTGCGCGTCGGGCGAGTATGAACTTCTGGCCAGCCATGGAACCGGAGCGATCGAGAACGATGGCGATGTTCACGGGAATTCGCTGGGCATGCCGCGGTGCTTCGGGCGCCGCGACGCTCACGAGCGCAAAGCGCGTGCTGCGTGACTCGGCGCGAACGAGCGTACGATCGACCTGCACAGTGAAAGTTGGCGCGGGAGCGGTGGAGCGGGCGTTCGGATCGAGCGGCGACGACGACGGCGACATGTTGGTCATCCTTACGTTGGGTCGGAAAAGAGAGTGCGGGCGTGTTCGAGCAGGCGATCCAACACCTTGTTATGGACCCGTGACAGTGGTCTGCGAACGTGAACCTCGATGTCGGTCGTGAGTGGGATGCGCTCCCAGGTGGAGCGTGGCTGCGATGCGATAGATGGCGCGCTGGGGGATTGCTCCGGCGCGGCGGGGCTTGGGGCGGGAGGCGGCGCGGGAGCGACCGGGGGCGGTGAGGCGTCGGCGCCGCCGAGTGCGAGGCGGGTCTTACTGTTCGCCAGCACTTCCTGCACGTAGGCGAGCGCCGAGCCGGACTTCTCTGGGAACGTCGGCTGCGCGACGAGTGCCGCGACCGACGCGTCGCTGAGCTCCGCGAGCTGGGTGCGGATCTCTGCCAACGGCAAGTGCTTACCCTGCAACCGCTTGATGAGCTGAATGCGCTCGAGGTGCGCGGGGTCGTAGCGCGATCCGCGACCCTTCGAGTCCGGCGAAGGGAGGAGCCCCTGCTGGATATAGTAGCGGACGGTCCGCGGGGTGACGTCGGCGAGGTCGCAGAGCTCGAGGAGGTCGTAGGAGTCGGGAGGCATGGCGTGAATATGACAGTGTGACGTGCCACTGTCAAGTTCCGGAATCAAAGAGACGAGCGCTAGATTCGCGCTTGCTCTTCCTCCACATCCGGCGTCAGCAGAAGACCGGCCTTACGCCGCAGCACGTCCAACTCGGGATCAGAACTCCAGGACGTCATTCGGGTGCGCTGAGGCGGAATGAAGACGACCCGCTTTCCGCAACCGGGGTCTTCGTGGAGTGAGGAGGACGGTTCCGGCACCGAAAACGGTGAGCCACACGCCCGGAAACACGATTTTGAAGATCAAGGTGAGGCCCGACGACAGGCTCTTCGTCATGATTTCCATTGTGCGCTCTGATCCACGATGCGAAACCGCCCCGAAACCCATTCAAGGATTCCGGGGCGACTCGAATGTCGCCACTTCGACCAGCTCCCGTAAATAACCTCGCGCTGCCCTCTACTGCACCGCGTTGATCATATCGAAGATCGGCAGATACATCGCCACCACCATTCCTCCGACGATCACACCCAGAAACACAATCATGACCGGCTCCATCAAACTCAAGAGTCCGGAAACGGCGGTATCGACCTCGGTATCATAAAAGTCCGCGATCTTCGTGAGCATTTCGTCCAGACCACCCGTCTGCTCACCAACCGCGATCATACTGATGACCATCGGCGGGAATACGTTCGACTTCTGCAGCGGCGCCGAGATGGTATCGCCACCGGCGATGCTCGAGCGCGATTCCATGATTGCATCGTGAATCACTCGATTACCGGCCGTCTTCGCCGTGATCTCGAGGCCATCCAGAATCGACACACCGGAAGAGATCAGCGTGCCCAGCGTGCGCGTGAAGCGTGAAACGGCCGACTTGCGAAGCATGTCGCCAAGTACCGGCACCTTCAGCAGGATCTTGTCGATGTTGAGCTGGCCGTTCGACGTCTTGTAGTACTTCTTGAGCGACACGACGGTAAACCACGCGCCGCCGCCAACCGCCCACCAGTAGTGCTTCAGGAAGCTCGACAGCATGATCACGATTCGTGTCGGCAGCGGTAGTGCCAGATTCACGGACGCGAACATGTTTTCGAACACAGGAATGACGAAGATCAGCAGCGTCACGATGGCGATGAAGGCCACGCTCATGATGACGGCCGGATAGATCATCGCGCTCTTCACCTTCCCGACGAGGGCATCGTTCTTTTCGAGGAACGTCGCCAGTCGCATCAGAATCGTGTCGAGAATACCACCTGCCTCACCAGCGGCCACCATGTTCACGTACAGATCCGTGAACGCCTTCGGATGCCGGCGCAGCGCGTCGGCCACGGTGTGTCCGGACTCGACGTCGTACACCACCTGGTGCGTCACGTCCTGCAGCGCCTTGTTCTCACTCTGGCGAGAGAGAATGTCGAGCGCCTGCACGAGCGGCAGACCGGAGTTGATCATCGTCGAGAACTGACGCGTGAAAATAACGATGTCGCGCGTCTTGACCTTCCCGCCCTTCTTCTTCTTCGTCTCTTCGTCGACCTTGACGACGATGAGCTTTTGGCGCCGCAGGTTCGCTACGACCTCGTCGCGCGTCGCGGCTTCCATCGTGGCGTTCTTGAGCTCACCGCTCAGCGTGCGTGCCGTGTAGGCATAAGTTGGCATGTACTCTCCTCAGACGATTCTGATTACCGCTTGCCAGCCGCGGCGTACTTCGCATGCTGTCCCGCGAGCTTCGGCGCGTCGCCATTGCCGACGTCCTCCAGCGGTGCCTCGCCGATCATTCGCAGGAACTCGTTCTGGTCGCCCGACACGCGCAGGCACTCGTCCAGCACGACCTCTCGCGACATGTACAGATTGTACAGCGAGTCGTTCAGCGTCTGCATGCCGAACTTCTTACCGGCCTGCATCGACGAATTGATCTGGTGGATCTTGTTGTCGCGGATCAGCGCGCGGATCGCCGGCGTCACGACCAGAATTTCGGCCGCCATCGCACGACCGCGCCCCTTGGCACGCGGCAGCAGCGTCTGCGTCACGATCCCTTCGAGCACGAACGCGAGCTGCGCGCGGACCTGCCCCTGCTGGTGACTCGGGAAGACGTCGATCATTCGGTTGATCGCTTCAGCCGCCGAATTCGTGTGCAGCGTAGCGAAGCACAGGTGTCCTGTCTCGGCGATCGTCAGCGCGGCCTGCATCGTTTCCAGATCGCGCATTTCGCCGACGAGAATGACGTCGGGATCTTCACGAAGCGAGTACTTGAGCGCGTTCGAGAAGCTCTTCGTGTCCGTGCCGACTTCGCGCTGGTTGACGATGCAGCTCTGGTGACGGTGAATGAACTCGATCGGGTCTTCCACCGTGATGATGTGGCCGCGACGCTCCCGATTGATCTTGTCGATCATCGCGGCGAGCGTCGTCGACTTTCCGGAGCCTGTCGGTCCCGTCACCAGCACGAGTCCGCGAGGACGATCCGCCATCTTCGACACGGCGTTCGGCAGGCCGAGCTCTTCGAAGGTGCGGATGTTGAACGGGATCTGTCGAATGACGAGTGACACGCAGCCGCGCTGCTTGAAACAGTTTCCTCGGAAGCGCGCGAGGTTCTGAATGCCGAATGAAAAGTCGAGCTCGTCCTCGGTCTCGAAGCGCTTCTTCTGATTTTCGGTGAGAATCGAGTACGCGAGCTGCAGCGTGTCCTTCGGAGTCAGCACCACATCGACGTTCGCGTCGGTAATATCGCCGTCGATGCGCATCTTCGGCTTGTCACCCGCTGTGATGTGCAAGTCGGACGCGTCACGCTCGATCATTTCCTCGAGCAACGCGCGCAGGTTGACGGTGTTGGCGACTGGGGCGGTCATGTAGCTCCTGCTGAGGTGGCGGTATCCGGGGAAACGGGATACCCCTTATAGACGAGGGAATGAGGCGAGCGTTGCAGGGTGGTACCGGCGGGCGCCAAATCGGTGCCCGCCCCTGCCCTCCGACAGCCTATGCGGCGGTCTCGCGAATGACCTGATCCAGGGTACAAATCCCCTTCATGACCTTGAGCAGCCCGTCCATGCGCAGCGTCAACATCCCCTCCTCGACCGCGCCCTTCTGAATCTCCGCCGCGCCGACGCTCTGCATGACCAGCTTCCGGAGTTTCGGGGTCATCATCATGACCTCGTAGAGCCCCTGGCGGCCCTTAAGTCCCGTTCCAGCGCACGCATCGCAGCCGCGCCCGCGGAAGAAAGGCATTTCGGCGATCGTAGTCTCGAGGTTGAAGTCCTTCACGATGGGCGCGGCCTCCTTCGTGGCCATGCGCTTCATGTTCTGGATCGCCTCCTCCGTATACGCCAGATCGCGGAAGGTCATCTCCGGCTTGAGCTTCGCGGCCTTCATCTCGACGATGTCCGGCTGATACTGCGCCCGGCACGTGTTGCAGATCTTTCGCACGAGTCGCTGCGCCAGCACGAGGTTGAGCGCGGATGCCACGTTGAAGGGCTCGAGCCCCATGTCCATGAGTCGCGTGACCGTTTCCGGCGCCGAGTTCGTGTGCAGCGTGGACATCACCAAGTGACCCGTGAGTGCCGCCTTGATGGCGATACCACCGGTCTCCAGGTCTCGAATCTCTCCGATCATGATGATGTTCGGGTCCTGACGAAGGAACGCCTTCAGCGATGCCGCGAAGGAGAGTCCGATGTCGGTGCGCACGAGCACCTGGTTGATCCCGAAGATGTTGTACTCGACGGGATCTTCCGCCGTCATGATGTTGACGTCGATGTTGTTGACCTTCGACAGCGCCGAGTAGAGCGTGGTCGTTTTTCCGGAACCCGTCGGTCCGGTGACGAGCACCATGCCGTACGGGTTCGCGACCGCCTCCATCAGATCCGCTTCTGCGCGCGGCTCGATGCCGAACTTCTCGAGGTCGAGCGTCAGATTCCCCTTGTCGAGGATTCGGAGCACGATCTTCTCGCCGAACAGCGTTGGCAGCGTCGACACGCGATAGTCGATGACCTTCTTGCCGATCTTCAGCTTGATGCGCCCATCCTGCGGCACGCGGCGCTCGGCGATGTTCAGATTCGACATGATCTTGAAGCGCGAGATCAGCGCCGCCTTGAGCTTCATCGGCGGCTTCATCACTTCCTGCAGCGCGCCGTCGATGCGGTAGCGCACACGCATCTCGTGCTCGAAGCATTCGAAGTGGATGTCCGACGCGCCCTTCTTCACGGCGTCCGTCAGGATGCCGTTGATGAGCTTCACGACCGGGGCATCATCGATCGCGGCCGCGAGCACGCTCGCATTGACTTCCTCTTCGCGCTCTTCGACGACTTCGACATCACCATCATCGTCGATGTCGTCGAGAATGTTCTGGAGCGCGTCGTCGGTGTTCTCGCCATAGTGCTTGTCGACCGCATTGCGCAGCGTGTATTCGCCCGCAATGACCGGGAAGATGTCGTAGCGGGTGATGAACTTCAGGTCGTCGATGACGCCGAGGTCGGACGGATCGGCCATCGCGACAGTGAGCGTGCGTCCTTCGCGCTTGAGCGGGAGCACCAGGTGGCGCTGCGCCAGCTCGGCCGGAATCAGCTTGGCGATGCGTGCATCGACCTCGAAGTTCGTGAGGTCGACGGCGGGCATGCGGAACTGCCTCGCGAGCATGCGCGTGAGCTCGACCTCGTTGATGAAGCCGAGCTTCACGAGGTTGTAGCCGACGCGCATGCCGGTGGTTTTCTGTTCCTGCAGCGCGCGGTCCAACGCCTCACGCGAGATGAGCCCCTCACGCATGAGGAGATCACCGATGCGTTCACCCGCGGCTTGAGCTGCTGGAGCTACGGCCATGTGTCTCGGAGGGGGGAACAGCGCCCGAGGGACGTCGGCGACGCCACCCGGGCGGGGGTCGTTAACTGCGGCCTTCATACTATTGTGATGGTGCCTGACGCTTACGCCGCTTCACGCCGCGTTTAGCCGCTACCCCATCACCCTCTTTCTCACGGGATTGACGCGGTTGCTGGGAGAACGTCACGTAGGGCGTGATCGCATCAACCACCGCTTCCCCGACCCCTTTTACGCGTCGCAACTCGTCGATCGAGCCGAACGGGCCGAGTGAATCCCGGTCTGCCAGAATCCTGTGCGCGAGGGTGGGTCCGATCTTCGGGAGCGCGAGTATCTCCCACTCCTGGGCCCGGTCGAGATCGACGGGTCCGGCAGATGAGACCCCGATATCGCGAGGTTGTTCGGCCGATGGCGGAAGGATTCTAGTGGCTTTCTTCCGCTTTCTGCCCGAGGAAACCGGAGTGCTATCGACGTGGGCCGCATCGGAGCCGTCGCTCGTCGAAATGCCTATCTGCTTCGGTCGCTTCGACCGATGTCGCTTGCCGCCGTGACTCCGCTCCACGGAGTCCGCCGAGTCGACGGCGACGATTTGACGGTGCAATTCTGCCCGCGCGACGGCGCTAGGCGGCGGCGGTTCGGCGCTGAGCGCCTTCGTTGCGCGGACCCCGGCGCCGAGCGAGAGCAGGGCGGTGAGAAACACGAGGGCACGCTTTTCGGATGGTGTCGGCATGCGCGAAGATCGTGAGACCCTCGCGGCCGACGGTCATCCAACGATTCCGAGCTACGGCAAAAGTATTGCGACGGTTCGACTGACTTCGGCGCGAATAGGCGAAAAAATTTGATGAAACGATTAAACGGATTGCGACGGATTAAACGGACAGTACCTCGGCGGGAATAGCGATCCGTTTTATCCGTGCCGTTATCCGTTCCATCGTTTTTCAAATCGCCGTTCACTACACCCCACAAATGCCAGCGACGAGGGCAACGACTACTTCGACGTCAGCAGCCCCACGGCCACATCGCCCACGATCTGCAGCGAGCGCGCCGAGATCTTGTCGAACGTGTCGTCAGGCGTGTGGTGCGCCGGGTAGTCGA
>JALYSW010000299.1 GCA_030854615.1 Gemmatimonadota bacterium | reverse complement strand
CTCGCCACGCGCTACGGCGGCGCGGGCGCGGTGAATCGCGCGCACAAGTCGCGCGACAAGGTCGCCAACGGCCAGTACATCTGCATGACGCGGAAGGCGTACGACGCGAGCGGTGGACACGAGGCCGTACGCTGGACCCCCGCCGAGGATCTCGCCCTCGCGCAGCTCACGCACTCGCTCGGCATGCGCACCGAGCTCGCGATGGCGCTGGACCAGCTCTCCACGCGCATGTATACGTCGCTGCCGGAAGTCATCAACGGGTGGACGAAGAACCTCGTGATCGCCGGACGAACCGCGATGCCTGTCGCGCCCTGGCTGCGCGCGCTCACGCCATTCCTGATGGTCATCGCACCGCTCGTGAATCTCGCGCCCTTCGCGGTGCTTTTCCTGTCGTTCTTCTTCACCCTCTCGCCTTCACGCACCATGTGGGCGTGGGTGTGCTCGGGGCTGCTCGTCATCTGGTGGGCGTTCATCTACGGCCGCGCGTTCCGCCAGTCGCCGCTGTACGCGCTCACCGTGCCCCTTGGCGCGATCATGACGCTCTACATCATCATCCGTGGCACCGTACGCGGCACCGGCGTCGAGTGGAAGGGACGCAAGTACGATCTCGGGAAGTGAGCGGCGTGGGCGAGGGCGCGCGCGAGTCGGTTTAGCGATGCGCGCGGCGGTGCGATGACGGCCCTGCATCGCGGCGGCGGTACGGTGCCGCGTGCTCCAACTCCGAACCGCCGCCCAGCTGCTCGCCGCTGCGTCGTCCATCGATACGCTCGCCGCCATCGCGGGCGCTGCGGGCTTCACCGCTCCCCCGCTCCCGCTCGACGCTGACGCGCGCACCGCACTCGGGCTGCGCGATGTCGCGCCAGAGCTGCGGATCGTGCCGGGCGCAGGAGCGCTGCGCGCACTCGTCATCGAGTGCCCCTCGCGAGCCCCGCTGCGCGAGAGCATCGCGACCATCGTCGCGCGTCTCGGCTCCCGCGCCCCACATCTGCTCTGGCTCGTCGTCGCCGCGCGCCGCGACTCCACGGAGCTCGCCATCGTCGCGTGGTCCGCCGAGCGCGCAGCTCCTCGCGTCTCGGCGCTCGTGGTCGATCGCGCGCACGTGCTCGGGAGCGATGCGCTCACCCTTGCCTCCCTCGCCGCCACGGGCGACGCCGTCGACATCCTCGCGCACGCATCGTGGCTCGAAGTGCTCGGCCGCGCGTCACTGTCGCGTCGCTTCTACCGCTCGCTCGAAGACGTGGTGAACGAGGTGGCCGAGACGGCGCGGGGTGGTGCGCCGATCGAGGACAGGCAGGAGCTCGCGCTGCTCCAGCTCTCGCGGCTGCTCTTTCTGTCCTTCCTCGAAACCAAGGGATGGCTCGACGGCGACCGCCGCTTTCTCTCCAACGGCTTCACCGCGTGCATGGAGCGCGGCGGGCGCTATCACAAGCGCGTGCTCCGCCCGCTCTTCTTCGGCACCCTCAACACGCCGGTGACATCGCGCGCGCCCGCTGCGCGTGCATTCGGCGCGATTCCCTTCCTGAACGGCGGACTGTTCGCACCCGCGCCGCTCGAGCGCCGCTGGGCCAAGCTCGAGCTCACCGACGCGTCGCTCGGCCGCGCTTTCGGTGAGCTGTTCACGCGCTACCGATTCACCGCGCGCGAGGATAGCAACGCGTGGTCCGAGGCCGCGATCGATCCGGAGATGCTGGGCAAGGCTTTCGAAACGCTGATGTCGTCGCGCGAGCGACGCTCGAGCGGCGCATTCTACACGCCACAGTCGCTCGTCGGCGAGGTGACGCGATCCGCGCTAACATCCGCGCTGATGCACCCGCCGCTCTCGCGCGAGCTCATCGAGCGCGTGCTCGCGGGCGATGCAATCCCCGCCGAGGCCGCGCCGACCCTTCGCGAGCGAATCACGGAGCTGCGCGTGCTCGACCCTGCGTGCGGCTCGGGTGCGTTCCTGGTGCACACGCTCGAGACACTCGCATCGCTGCAGTCGCGCGCCGGCAATCCGCAACCGCTCGCCACGCTGCGTCGTGAGCTCCTCACGCGATCGATCTTCGGAGTCGACGTGAATCCCACCGCCGTGTGGCTCTGTGAGCTCCGCCTCTGGCTCTCGGTCGTGATCGAGAGCGAGGAGACGAATGGCATGCGCGAGACGCCGCTTCCGAATCTCGACCGCCACATCCGCGTCGGCGACTCCCTCTCCGGCGACGCCTTCGAGGAGCTCCGCGGAACCGGAAGCAGCAGCATCGCGCGCATGCGGCAGCGCTACTCTCGCGCGACGGGCGCGCGAAAGCGAACGCTCGAGCGCGCGCTGCAGCGATCCGAGCGCGCGTTCGCGCTCGCGCACGTGACCGAGCAGCTCCAGCGATGTACGGCGCGGCGAAGGGATCTGCTCGCCAT
>JALYSW010000276.1 GCA_030854615.1 Gemmatimonadota bacterium | reverse complement strand
CGGACATGGACTCCAGCGGCACCGACGCGATGAACAATGCGAACAAGGTGACGCTGCCCAACTCATCGGTGCAGTATCCCGATTCGAACTACATGAACGGCGCGATCGCGAGCCCGGCCGAGACGATCCAGTATTGGCTGACGAAAGACTCGACCGCGACGCGCACCGACCAGTACATCCTCTTTCGTCGCGTGAACAACCTGCCGGCACGCCTCGTGGCGAAGGGAATCATCGTTCCTCCGGGAACGAACTTCTTTCAGTACATGAAGCCGAACGTTGCGGGCGGCCTGGACTCGGTCAAGGCTGCACAGCTCCCGCTCTTCCACTCGGCGCCTATTCATGGCTCGCCGGCTGACACCGGCAGCTCGGCGCTGACGGACAGCATCCGCGTCGTGCGCATGACGGTGACAGGTCTGTACAACGATCCGGACAAGGGCGCGATCATGAAGACCGTGGTAAGCTCGACGAAGCTGCTGAACGCGGGGATGTCGCGCTCGAGCGTCTGCGGCGATAAGCCGATCGCGGTCACGACGGCGACGGCGGTTCGGACCTTCGGCCCGGGTCCTCACGTGGTCAAGGTCACGATCGCATGGACCAAGTCGCTCGATCAGGACGCGGGCGAAAAAGATGTCGGCCGCTACATGGTGTTCAAGAAGCTCACCGCCAGCTCTGATTGGGGCAGCCCAATCGCGGATCTCGCGGCCTCTCAGGACACGTACACACTCGATGACACGTCGCTGGGTCCTCTTGGTAGTTCCTGGGTCTATGGTGTAATCGCGCAGGACTGTTCACCGAGCAATTCCTCAGTCACCCCGACAAATACCGTCAATGTCTTCTAACAGCGGAGTGAGCGTGCAACGCACGCCCGCCATGTGGTCTGCGCGCCTCCATCGCCGCGGTACCGCATTGATCCTGGTTCTCCTCATGACGGTGACGCTTGCCGCGATCGCGATGTCCGCGATTCTGCTGACGGGGAGCGGCGGCATGATCGGTCGCTACTACGATCGCGAGCGCGACTTCCGCTATGCGGCAGAGGCATCGCTGCAGATGGGGAAGGCACGCCTGCTTCGCGACACCACGATCCATCTTCCGGACACAGGCTACGTCACGCTCGTCTCCGGTGGAACTATCAAGGGCGCGGACGGCATCGTGATCCCGAACGTCAAGGTGAATCTGTACGCGGGGTACACCAACATCACGACCGGTCAGTTCGGACAGTACGCGAGCATCGTGGCGGAGGCATATGATGCCGGCGGCACGCGCTACGTGCGCCGGCTGGAGATGCAGGCGGAGAATTTCGCACGATATGCGATGTTTACCGACACCTGGCCCGGGGGCCTGTGTTACAGCACGGGCGAGTTCATCGCTGGGCGCGCACACAGCAACCAGAGCTGGAACTCGTGTAACTCGCCGACCTATTATGACACGGTATCCGCGGTCGGGTCCGTTGGCGGAGGATCGCCCACGTACAAAAAGGGAAAGATCAACGGAGCTCCGTATATTCCGATCCCGCCGGTAGGCAAGCTGGCGTCACTGCACACGCACGCCGTCGAGGGAAATCTCGATGTCGCGGCGCTCGGCAACGACCTGACGAGCGTGCGGACACGGATCGAGTTCGTTGCGATCGATCTGAATGCCAACGGCAATATCAACGATCCGAACGAAGGCTTCGTCCGCGTATATCAGGCGTCGGGGCCCGCGGCCTCGAGCGGTCGGCTACGGAGCTCCTTGAAATTTGGAGCTTCGGACGGAGCCGCCCCTGAAGACTCGCTATGTGGTGATTTCCACACAGACACGACGGGACACGCCACGTTTTATCCGATATGGACCCACAATCAGCCCTGGTTTGCCTCAGGCCGTGTGTTTACTCCTGCGCAGTGGAGCCTGGTCAATGATGCATTCACGGGCACGATCGACCACGATAATCGCGAAGAAATGATGGGCAATCCAACATTTCGCTGTTACATGAGCGGCGATCCGCATCTCGTGGCGAGCGAACGCAGACTCATGCTTCCCGCACCACCAGCGAATGTGAACCTGTATCAGAAGGGAGGCGAAGACTCCACCCTTACAGACAGCACCAAGTACGGATTTTGGCAGAAATGGAGTGGGGATGAAACTCCGGTGGTCGCTGCGATCAACGGAACCGCGACAACGAAGTACCAGGAATGGATCAAGCACGTCGCGACGCTCTGGCCTCTGCACCGCAGTCTGAATCCGAACACGAAAGGCGTGATTCACGTCCACGGTCCGGTGCTGTTGAGCGGCGTGCTTCGAGGAAGCGTCACGGTTTACGTCGCCACGACGGGCTCGCAAATCGGCCAGGTTGGTTACGGCGATGACCTCGTCTATGCCCAGGACCCAGCTGCAGTCACCTGCGCGAATCTGCTCGGCGTGATCTCCGATGATAATCAAATGATTCTTGACAACTCGATCAACTCACCCCAGCGCGCGGATGGCAGCAGTGGTCAATGGCACTGGACCGATGGTGATGACAACGGGATGTCGACGTCGCACGACTTCGTGCTGCACGGCGTGACGATGAGCCGCCTTGGAACAGTGGGTGTTGAAAACTTCAGTTCGCACGCCGAGCACATCGGCCCGTGTAACGCCGCAATCTCAGGCCGCGGCTGCATTCGTCAGGCTGGCGGCGTGATCGAAAAAGTCATCTCGGCCACGTACAACAACGCGGGCGCGGGCTTCGGTGAAAACCGCTCCGTCGACGTCTGCCTGAACACGCAGTCGCCGC
>JALYSW010000272.1 GCA_030854615.1 Gemmatimonadota bacterium | reverse complement strand
TTCCCCCACAGATTCGTCGCCCACCCCGCACGCTCTTCCGTACTCTGGTCCGCCGCATCCTGCTGCAGCTCGAGTTGATCGTACGTCAGCGGGAAAAGCCGCACGTGCGCCCACTCGCGCGCCTCCTCGGGCTCGCCCTCAACCCTGGGTGTCTCGCGCGCGATCGCCTTGAGCATCTCCTGCAGCTCGTTGTCCTGCACGCCCTCGTACAACCGGATCGCGCCGATCTCCCGGCGAAAGAGCTTGAGCGCGAGATCCCGCGTGACCGTGTGCGAAGGATCCGTCGCAACGCCGTCGACCACGAGGTGATTACGTGCGACCGCAATCGCGATCATCTGCCGCTCGGCCAGCACCAGCGAAAGTCTGCGCGTAATCCCCGAGACCGCACTCTCGAGCAGCGGATGCCCATCCGGATACATCGAATACTTGTGCAGCCCGACAGACAGCTCGACCATGAGGTCGGCCATCTCGCGGGTCAGCGCTTCCGTGGGCGTGCTCGTGCGGGTGCTGGCTTGCGGGGGAGGCACGGGCGTCGGCAAGTGATCGGAGAATGGGGCTGGCCGTCGCCAGCCCCTTGGAATACGACCGTCACCCCCCCGCCATCGTCACGGGCGAAACGCCCGGAAAACGTCCCAAATGCCCGATCAGGTCCGGACGATCGGGGTTCCCTTGGGGGTCATCAGCGACGCATGCGCCGGCACCGCCGCATTCTCCGCCCCATCGTCGGCCGGCCGCGCCTGCAGCGGCTGCCCCTCCTCGAGCGGGATGATCCGGCGCTCCCACCGCCGCATCATGTTCACGAACGCCTTCGCGATCTCCGCGTCGAACACCGTCCCGGCCTTGTCCTCCACGTACCGCAGCGCGCTCTCCGGCGTCCACGCGCCTCGATGGAATCGCCGCGTGCGCAGCGCATCGTAGCAGTCGCACACCTGTACGAGCTTGCTCGCATAGTGGCACTCGCGCTCGAAGTGCGGCCGCGGATACCCCTGGCCGCCCGGCAGCATGTGGTGCTCGTACGCGACCACCGCGGCCACATCCAGCTGCGGCTCGCTCATGAGGATGATGCGCGCACCTTCGATGGGATGTCTGCGGATGACGTCCCACTCCTCATCCGTCGGCGGCCCCGCCTTCGACACGATGTCCTTCGGCACCTTCGTCATCCCGACGTCGCGCAACAGTCCCGCCACTCCGATCGCGCGCGTGTCACGCCCGCCGAGCCCGAGAAATTCCGACAGCCCCATCACGAGCACGCTCACGTTGAGCGCATGCGCGGTGGTGTACTGGTCGAACTCCTTGAGCTGCAGCAGCGGCATCAGGATCTCGCTGTCGCCGTGCATCGCCACCGACAGCGACGCGACCACGGTCTCGATCTCGCCGGCCGGCAGCGGACGCCCCGCCTCCACCTCGCCGTAGATCATCTCGATCGTCTCCGCTTCCTCGTCCAGCGGGAAGTTCATCCCGATGGTCGGCAGCGGGTCCGTCAGAAATTGGTCGGCGTCGCCGCGCACACCGATCGCGCCGTACCGGATGCTCGTATACTCCGTCCCTTCCTGCCGCTGCGTGTGCCGCGGATCGCGCCACCCGGGGGTGACCTCCGCCATGATCGCGTAGAGGAAGTCATCGAACTCCTCCTTGATCACCTCGGAGACGAACTCCATCCGCTGGATCCCCGACTTCGTGAAGCGCTCGCACCACTCCCAATCCTTCAGCTCGCGCAGTTGACGGTTCTGGAAGACGATCTCGTCTCCGAGAAAGGAGAATTTGAGCACGAGCTGCTCGCGCTGGAGCTCCTGCACCGCCTCGTACGCCAGCTGCGCCGACTTCGCGCGCGCGGGGTGCGTGGGTGCGTACAGCGCCATCGCCGACAGCGACTTCCCGAAGGCGTTAAGGAAGCGAATCGGATCGGTCACTCGGTCTCCTTCGAGGCAGGGCGGCCGAACGCACGTCGCTGTCTTTCGACTTCTGCGCGCGCTCCAGCACGGGCTTCACGGTCGGCTCCTCATTCCATCCATGCGCGAGGCCCGCGAGCGCCGCGAGCATCTCCGTCGACTTCGGCAGCAGCTTGATGCGACGCAGGATCTTCGTGCGCTTCACCGCGTAGCTCAGCAGCCACTCGAGCGTCTCGGGGTCACGCGACGCTCCAATCACCCGGATCCCCAGCGCGCGCATCTCCGGATGCACCGACCGGCGCTCCACGTTGCGCATGATCAGCGGCAGCGCGGCCTTCGGACAGTCGTCGAGCGCCGCTGCCATCGCGGTCTTCACGATGCCATCGTCGCGGTCGCTCAGCGCCGCGATGATCGTCGTCTGCCGATGCTGCGGCATGCGCAGCATCAGCTTGAGCGCCTCTCGGCGCACGCGCTCGTCCGAATGCGTGAGGAAGATCTGCGGCGAGAATCCGTCGGGGACCTTCGGCAGCAGCACGAGCAGCGTGAGCAGATTGCGCTGCACGTACCACGGGATGTCCTCGTTCATCAGCCGCTTCACGATCATCGGGCCGGCGTCGTTGCCGAAGCGCGCCAGCAGATCGAGCAGCTTGCGGCGCATCGTACGCGTCTCGCTCGTCTCGAGCCCATCGAGCAGCAGCTCGACGACGTCCAGCCCCATGCGCGACGTGATGCGCTCGAGCAGCGCGGGGTCGATCTGCTCCTCGCGCAGCAGATGCCGCAGATTGTCCGGCGTCGCGACCAGCGGCCACAGCTCCTCGGCCGTCTTGTTGTTCGCCGGCGCGCGATCGAGCAGATCCAGCAGCATCGCGATACCACCGTGCGAGATCAGCTGGTTGACCGCGAGCCACACGGGGCCACCGAGTGTGTCCGTCTCGAGCGCGGTGGCGACGAGCCGCTTCGGCTCGCAGGGATGCTGGCGCTGCAGCATGAGCGTGAACACGCGCCGCTGCGCCATGCGGTCGAGCGCCTCCTGGTATCCCTCGGGATTCAGGCGGCGCGTATCCCAGTTGTCGACGAGCTGCTCCACCTGGTCGCGCATCGCCGTCGACGCACCCGCGCGCATCAGCGACCCGCCCTTCTCGGCCTGCAGCGCGAGCTTGCCGAGGAGCCGCAGCAGCGACGACGAGATCGTCTGATTCGACGCCTTCGCGGCGGCCTGCACGAGCGCGAGGACCGCGTCCGCCGCGAGATGCTGCGACGTGTCCATGACGAACCGCTTCCGCTTCTCGGCGTCCCCGCCCATTTCCATGAGACGGTCGAGCGCGGCGGGCTGGAGCGACTTGATCAGCTCCGTGAGCTGGCTCGTGACCTTGATCGACTCGTCGCTCTGCGGTCCCTTGAGCGACTCGGTCAGCTGCATGAGGAAGCCGACGACCGATTGATCGTAGGCGGGATCACGCTTTTGGTTGAGCGCGCTGGCGAGGACGAAAGGGCTGAGGAGCTCTTCGTTGGCGGGGTCGTCGCCGAGCATCAGCGTCGCGCGCGCGAGGGCGATCCAGATCAGCCTCGCGCCGGCGCGCTTGTTCTCGTCGTCGGTGAGCCCACTCTCGTCGCCCATCAGCTCGAGCTTGTCGTACGTGAGCGTGGTGACGTTGATGTGCGGCCAGCGCATCGTCTGCGCGGCGATCGCGATCTGTGGCTTCTCGTTCTCCTCGATGGACGATGCGTAGAGGAAATCCGCGAGCTCGTCGCGCAGCACGCCGGGGAGAATGCGGATGGAGCCGATGCGCTGGCGATGCAGCCGCTGCGCGAGCTCCTTCATCAGCGAGTTGTTCGGATCGGTGGCGACGTTGTCGATGACGACCTGGTTCCGGGCGAACGCGAAGGTGACCGGCTCCTCGTCATTGAGAATGCCATCGAGACGACGCACGCACTTGTCGACCGCGGTGGCGAGCTGCGGATGCCCCTGCGGGTAGATGGCGTGCTTCTGGACGGCAACGGCGAACTCGATCAGAAATTCCGCGAGCTTCTTCGGAATCGCGGACTGATTCGAGCTCGACGACGGTGCGGCGGAGGGGTAGGTCACGAGTGCGAAATCACGTGTGCGAAAGAGGACATGCCAGTGACAGATGCCTGGGGAAAACGCAACGGCTATGGATTGCCGATATCACGATTCCGACGCCCGTGTGGGACGGGACTTCGGCTAGCGAAAGTCGGAGACCATATGTAGCAGAGTTCGCTAAAAAACACTAACAGATTTAATAATTGCGATTTATAAAGACAGTATCAAGGCGTTACTACATCATTATAGCGCCTTGATACCTCAGAATCTTCCAACTGCCGGCTTCTGGCGAAATCCTCCTGAATTCCGGCCATCACGTGACGGGCACCGCGCGTCACGCGCACGGCACTAACGCCCTGCCACATATCAGCTTGGCATACCCCCTGCCTTCTCCGTGACCATCTCTCAAACCGGCGGCATGATGACCAACGATCCCAGGAAGCAGCCAGCAAGCAACACGTCCACAGAAGCCGGCACCGAGGCCGCGAAGGGACTGCAGGCGGTGTCCGGCCAGCGTGGCGGCGAGCCGACACGCAGCGACAAGGGCGCCGTCAGGCCGCCCGCCAAACCCGCTGCCGACACGATGAGTCACCCAGGCTCTGAGCCGCTCGAAAACCGCACCATGGAACACGAGAGCGGCTACGGCGGAAAGGGCGGTGAGCCCCGCGTCAGTTCCGACGAACGCGAGCGCACCGACAAGGACGGCTCGTTGCGCTCCGAGTCGAACAAGCGTTAAGTCAGGGAGTAGTTATTGAACGCGGCGGGCGCGACGCTCTCGATGAGTGCATCGCGCACGCCTCTCCCACGCTCACCAACCGACGGATTCGATGATGCCTCGCATCGCGAGAGCGCTCACGGGCGCCCTTTGCTTTTCGCTCGCCGCCACTGCCGCGCACGCCCAGGAAGCCGCTCCCTTGCACAAGAGCGATCTCGTTCGATTTCTCACCGGCTCCACGTATAGCAAACCCGAGATCGCCGCGATCATTCGGCGCGCCTGCCTCGCCTTCGCGCCCACCTCGCGCGACAACGAGAATCTGAAAGAGCTCGGCGCAACCCCCGCGGTGCTCGACGCGATGAAGACCTGCGCGGAGAACGGCAACAGGGTGGCACGCGCCGAGATCGCGACGCCGGCGCCGATCCGTCCCATGGAAGTCGATCTTCCATATCGCGGCTTCAGCGCGACCGCCGGCACCGTCGCACTCTTCACCGTCACAATTCGCCGCGGGACGACACCGCTCTCCGGCGTGCGACTTCTGCTCCACGGGTCGCGCGACATCCCGGGCGGCGCACAGGCGGAGCTCAACGCGAACACCGACCGCGACGGACACGCGACCTTCTCGATCCCCGCCGGCTCGACCGCGGGGAACTACAATCTGAAGATCGCCGATGCGGACGGCG
>JALYSW010000215.1 GCA_030854615.1 Gemmatimonadota bacterium | reverse complement strand
CGTGCAGATTCGCGATCCGGTGCTCGGCCGGCGCGATCGCAGGCTGCCGTCGCGCGAGCGCGCGCACGCGCGCGACGAGCTCGCGGAATGCGAATGGCTTGATGAGGTAGTCGTCGGCGCCGGACTCCAGCCCGCTCACGCGATCATCGACCGCGTCGCGCGCGGTGAGCATGAGGATCGGCGTCGTCACGCCGTGCGCGCGGATCCATGCGCACAGATCGAATCCCGAGCCGTCGGGAAGCATCACGTCGAGAACGATGACGTCGAAGTGGCCGAGCTCCGCGCGCTCACGTCCGACTTGTACGTTCGACGCCACCTGCACCTCGACGCGCTGCTCTCGCATCCCCGAGACGATGATGTCGGCGAGCGAGCGGTCGTCCTCCACGAGAAGTACGCGCATGGAGGAAAGCTACTTAGCCGCCCAATGCGTCGTTATTGCCCGTATTCCAGCAGTACGAAGCTGTTGGGGAGGATCGGCGGGCGCTTGCGTGGATTCTCCGGCGTCGCCTGCTCCGGTGCCGCTCCGAATCGCGCCGTCACGGTGAACAGCCGGTGCGAGGCTGGGTCGAGCTCCATCGTGCGCGCGCCCGGCGACGTCGGGATCGTCTGCACCACAGAGAAGTCGCCGGGGCGGCTCTCCTTCGCGACAGTGATCGATCCCTCGCCGTTCGACGAGAACGCGAGACCGGTGGCGGGATCGTAACGGTTCGCGTCGACGCCGCTGCCGATCGGAATCGTCGCGACGACTTTCCCGGTCTGATAGTCCCAGACGGCCATCATCTTGTTCTCGCAGCCGCTGAACAGCCGGTGGTGTGCAACGTCGATCGCGAGCCCGGACGGTGATTCGCACGGTGCCAGCGCCCAATGGCGGGTGACGCGGTTGTGCTTCGTGTCGATCTCCACGATCGCGCTGCTGTCCTCGAGATTCACGAACAGTTTTCCATTACCATCCGACGCTCCGAATTCCGGGCGTCCGCCGAGCGCGATGGTGGCGACGAGGGCACCGGTGCTGCCGTCGATGACGGTCGCGCTGTTCGCCGCGCCGTTGAGGGAGAACGCGTGCGAGGATCCCTCATCGAAGATCAACCCGTCCGCGCCCGCGCTCCCCTTCGTCGTGGCGAGCACCTTCAACGTCGCGAGATCGAACATCGTGACGGAGCTGTCACCGCTGCCCGTCACGAATCCGTGGCTCGTGTGATAGTCGAAGGCGACACCGTGCGTGCGATGCAGCCCGGTGATCTCGCTGAGCAACTTTCCGGATTTCTCGTCGATCACCATCACCCGGTCGCCGCGCGCCACGAAGACCCGATGGTACGCCGTGTCGAGCGCGAGGTAATCCCACCCGCCGTCGCCGCCGAGCGTGTGCGAGGCAATGAGGTGATATGGCGCGGTGGCGTGCTGCGCTGCGACGGGCATCGCCAGGATGGTGGCGATGGCGACGCCGGCTGACAGACGAAAGGCGCGGCGCGCGGTGGCGGATGGAGCGATCGGCATGCGAGTCGGATCGGATGGTGAAGTGAGCGCGATTGGCCGCGCACGCGCGAATATGGGGTTCGAGTCGAAGCTACCCGTTCAATCCTGTCCGTCGGGTTACAGTGAGAATCACCGGACACGGCAATGCGTTCGATGTGCTCGGTCTCGCTACTTTTCCCCCCTCACTCTTTCGCTCACTTCTCGCGGGGAATTCCATGCAGGAGATGTCGCCACGCGTCGTCGCAATCGCAGCACTCTCACTCGTTCTCACGCAGGCCGCGCGCGCGCAGGCCGCTGACACTACGCACAAACTTTCCGGCAGCGGCGAGTTCGGCCTCGTGAATGCCGCCGGCAATACCGAAGTCACGACTCTCAACTTCGGCGAGCAGCTCTCGTATGCACCGAACACGTTGTACCACTTCATGCAGACGGCGAGCATCGTCTACGGCAAGACCGATGGCGTCGAGTCCGCGAGCCTCTGGCAGGGAAACCTCCGTGGCGACCGCGACCTTGGCAATCGATGGGGCGCGTACGCGCTGCTCGAGTTCGATCGCAATACCTTCGCCAGCATCGACCGCCGCTTTCAGGAGGGGGTGGGCGCGCTCTATCATCCGATCCGCACGGCAACCGACACGCTGAGCGCGGAGCTCGGCGTCGGACTCGTCGAGAAGCGCTCGACGTCGGGCTCGAGCACCACGCAGCCGATTGGGCGCATCGCGGGGGTCTATCGTCACAGCTTCGCGCCGAAAGCGTACGGCGAGGAGCAGCTCGAGTTCCTTCCCGATCTGCAGGTGGGGAAAGAGTTCCGCATCAACTCGGCGACGTCGGTCGTCGCGCCGCTCTTCAGGAATCTCGCGCTCAAGGCGAGCTACGTCGTCAACTTCGATAACGATCCGGAGCCCGGGCGCCGCAAAGCCGACCGCTTTCTGACGACGGGCGTGCAGCTTTCCTTCTGATTTGCCGGAACGCCCCTTGCTTTACAGCAGCTGACGACGCTTCACCATCACTCTCGAACGGATACGAACCAATGGCACTCTCCGCCGCGCAGCTCAAGCACTTCGAAAAGCGACTTCTGGAAGAACGCGCCGCGCTACAACAGGAGCTGCAGCGCTACACGGGCGCCGAGGCGGCGGACGATGAGCAGGAACAGTCCGGCGATCTGAGCAAGGTGCCGTTCCACCCTGCGGATCTCGGCACCGACACGATCGACCAGGAGATCGAAGCGTCGAATGCGACGCGCGAGTCCGTGGAGCTCGCGGAGATCGACGCGGCGCTGCGGCGGCTCTACGAGACGCCGGAAAAGTTCGGGATGGACGAGAACACGCACACGCTGATCTCGTTGGAGCGGCTCGAGATCATCCCGTGGGCGCGTACCGGAATGCAGGGACGAAAGTAGTCTCTACTGATTTGGCAGACCCGCATCCCGTTTGAGGACCGCTCCCTTCTGTCCCGGCATCACGTCGATCGGCGCGGCCAGCATGGCGCCGACGGTGCTTCGTGCGGCGAAGAAATCTTTGTGCTGGCAGAGGTACAAAGGAAATCCTTGCGTTCGAGGCTCCGGGATTTAGCATAGGGCCCATTGGTAGCGGCCTCATCCCCCATGCGAGGTGTAGATGCGTCGTCCCGGGTTTGCACGGCCCATCGTTGCGGTCCTTTGTGCGCTGGTCGGTGCTACGAGTGTGTTCGCGCAGACGTCCAGCGACTTGTGCACCGCGCCGCAAATGAAGACGGATAAGTGGAAGTCGCGGCCAGAGAATGGAGGAATGAATCTGCTTCTGCCGCCTGGCTTCGGCGCCACAGGCATCGGCGGCGGCGTCGAGGAGTCGGGCGCGCACTATTATCAAAATGGCGAGCACCGTACCATCGTCGTCGGCTTCGGTCCGGGGCTGCAGTCGCTGATGCGGTATACGGATGTCTCCGAGAAGGGCGAGTGCGAGACGACGATTGCTGGACGACGCGTCTCGATCATCATCTACAATTGGGTCGTGGAAGACCCCGTCCGCTCCGCCTCCGGAAACGCCGGCGCTCACTTCGCGGCAGTAGCCCGGTACTACCCGAGCGGTGCGCAGCGTGAGGTGTACATCGCGTTCATCTCGAACGTCATGTCCGAGCTCAAGTACTTCAAGCCGATATTCTGGGCGGTGACGTTCGACGGCTCGCCTGCAGTTGCATCGGCGTCGCCGTCGTCCGCGCCATCGGCCGGCGTCTCGAACGTCTCCGACACGCATCCCGCTGCCGCTGCGCCACCGGCACCACTGCTGAGCTGCATCATCGCCGAGCAGCCGGCCGGAACGCCCGCTACCAGCACGGTCGTCGATAGCGCCGCGGTGCAGACGCAGCTCGCGGGCAAGGCGGAGATTCCGAACGGCTACGAGTTGATGACGGTGCAGTACGCCCCGACCGGTGCGTTCAGCGGCGTGAAGGTCGCGCAAACGAACTTCGATGACGCGACCCAGCACGAGCTCGCCGCGGCGCTCGGACCGAACGTGAAAGCGCACGACGCCGCGGCTCCTGCATCACTCATGCTCCGCGTGGATGCATCCATGCGCGGACTGCACTATACGGTGCTGCCAGCGGGGTCCTGCACGCCATAGCATCTCCCCGATGTCACCGGATGCAAAAAGAGGCCGGCCCAATTCGGGGCCGGCCTCTTTGCTTTCGAGTCGCCTACGAACTATCGCGCGTAGAACTCGACGATCGCGGCCTCGTTCACGACGAACGGAATGTCCGCGCGCGAGGGGGAACCGATCACGCGGCCCGTGAACTTGTCGTCGGGATCGAGCGCGAGGTAGCCCGGGATCCGAACCTGCGGACCACGCGTCACGGACTCGAGCACACCGACACGCTCACGAATCTTCCCCTCGGGCAGCGAAATCGTCTCGCCCACCTCGGCCAGGAAGCTCGCACGATCGACCTTCTTGCCGTTCACGCGAATGTGCCCGTGCGAGACCAGCTGGCGAGCGGCCGGAATCGTGGGGGCGAAGCCGAGGCGGAAGACGACGTTGTCCAGTCGACGCTCGAGGAGCGCGAGCAGATTGTCGCCCGTCTTGCCCGGGAGGCGCTGCGCTTCCGCGAAGTAGCGGCGGAGCTGCGTCTCGGTGACCCCGTAGTTGAAGCGGACCTTCTGCTTCTCCTCGAGGAGGCGGCGGAACATGCTCGTCTTCCGGCGCTTGGAACCCGTGGGGCCGTGCTGGCCCGGCGGATACGGACGGCGCTCGCCATCCTTGCGGGTAAGACCGGGGAGCTGAACGCCCAGGCGTCGAATGACCCTGAGACGGGGACCGCGAATCGGCATTGAGAAGCGACTGAGTAGTGAAAAGGGCAAACGCGTACAGCTTCGGATGATAACTCATCACAGGGCGTCGG
>JALYSW010000207.1 GCA_030854615.1 Gemmatimonadota bacterium | reverse complement strand
CCGTCATGCCGCTGCGCACGCCGGCGCGCGCGGCGGCGCCGGAGACGGCGCGCAGACGGCCGTCACTGAGGAGTGCTACGAGCTCGTCATCCCACGAAGGCGGTGCTGCGCTTACGGCGTGGAGCTGCGGGTGCGACGGAGTGTTGCGCAGCGGATTTTGTCGCAGCGGATTTTGCTGCGACGGATTTGTCCGGATAGGAGGTGATGATGGGAGTGGATGGAGCGGGGACGTATGGGCGCTCCGGGTGCGCCACACCGCGGCGATCGGGAACCTCGGGATGCGCACACAGGCGACGCGCCACTGCTCGGCCATAACACACCTCAATCGTCCGGCGTTTTCCACCCTTTTCCAGCGTGATCGTAGACGTGCGTTCGGAGCGCGCGTTGCTCTGGGCGAGTCGTATTCGAACCGAGCTTCCTGTTGCGTCGCCACCGCGCTCGCCGGTGACGACGAAGGCGGCGCCGACATCGTGCGCAAGCCGAGTGAGGCGCACCGCGAGCACGCGCGAGAGATGCGGCGCGCCGTCCATCACCACGAGCGCGAAGGCGCGGGAGCGAAGGAGGAGATCGGCGCACCACGTCGCGCGTGCTGCATTGGTGGGGCGGATGATCCAGAGCGGCGCGCGCTCGCTGCCGACGTGCGCCCAGTCGCGCGGCGCGAGCGTGCGCGTCGCGTCGATGTAGGCGACCCAGCGTCCGCCGCTCGCGGCCGCGGTGACGAGCGTGCGGAGCATCGAGGTGCGTCCGCTGCCACCCGCGCCCGTGATCTCCGTCAGTCGCCCGCGCGGGATGCCGCGTCCGACGAGCATCGCATCGAGCTCGGCGATGCCGGTGGGGAGCGGCGCGCGGTCGGGGCGGACGCTCTCCTGGATGGCTCCGAGCTGGAGCTTCAACTCCCGAACAGAAGCCGAAAGCTCGGGAGACGCGAGGACGCGCGCGGGGGCGGTCATTCTTTTTTCAGCGCTCGCTTACGAGGTCGCTCGCATCGGCAAACGGGAGCGCTTCGTTCGCGAAACCAAAGGTTCCGTGCTCCTTGAGCTCCTGCGCCGCGCGGACGAAGGCGCCGAGTGCGGCGCGGCTGAGCGTGGCGCCGACGCTGATGCGCTTGACGCCGAGCGCGGCGAGCGCGGAGACGGATGGCGCATCCTTCGGGGCCATGAGGACGTTCACCGGCTTGCTCACGGATGAGCACACGGTGCGGATCTGCTCCGCGGTCGAGAGTCCCGGCGCGTAGAGGACGTCGGCGCCGGCGGCCTCGAAGGCTTGCAGACGGCGGATCGTGTCGTCGAGGTCGGGTTTGCCTTGCAGAAAATTTTCGGCGCGCGCGACGAACATGAACGGGAAGGGGAGCGCGTGCGCCGCTTCGGCCGCCGCGGTGACGCGCTCGACGGCGTGCGCGAGATCGTAGATCGGATTGCGCGGATCGCCGGTGGCATCCTCGATCGATGCGCCGACGAGGCCGACCAGCGCTGCGAGGCGGATGGTTTCCGCCGCGGACTCGGGCGCATCGCCGTAGCCGTTCTCGAGATCGGCGGCGACGGGAAGATCGGTGGCGTCGACGATCGCCTTGGCATTGATGAGCGCGTCGTCGCGCGTGACGGAGCCGTCGCCGTCGCGGCGGCCGAGGACGAAGGCGAGGCCTGCGCTGGTGGTGGTGAGCGCGGAGAAACCGAGCTTCGTGAGGATGCGCGCGGTGCCCGCGTCCCACGGATTCGGGATAACGAACGCGCCCGCGCGGGCGTGCAGCGCCTGGAATTGTTTTCCCTTCTCGGCTTGTGTCGCGCGCATGGTCATCCGGTGGTGAAGGAGAGGTCGAGTTGCGGGCTTGCGGGTGTGGCTTCGAGCATTGCGGGATCGTCGTCCGTGTCGTCGCGCATGCTGCGGCTTCCGGAGTCGATACCGTAGCGCTTGCAGAGCATGCCGAAGAATCGCGTGAGTCCCGCGCGATAGCGATCGCCTGCGTGATTGCCGCGCGAATAAGTGGCCCGATAGCGACCGGCGAGGTGCGGAAACTCCTGCTCGATGAACGGGAGGTAGCGCTTGCGCGCCTCGTGCTGGAGACGGAGCGCGCACGCGCCGACGTAGGTGGCGCCGGCCTCGGAGACGCGTTTCACGAGCGCCTCGAGATCCGACGGATTGTCGGTGATGCCGGGGAGGACCGGCATGCAGTTGATCCCCGCATCGATGCCGGCTTCGCGGAGGCGCGCGAGCGCACGGACGCGCGCCTCGGGGGTGGGTGCGCGCGGCTCGATACGGCGCGCGAGGGCGCGGTCGAGGGTGATGAGCGAGAGGTGGACCGAGAGATCGGAGATGCGCGCGATCCGTGCGAGCAGCGGGATGTCGCGCGTAATGAGCGCGCTCTTCGTGATGATGACGACGCGCATCCCCGGATGCTCGGCGAGCACCTCGAGGATGCCGCGGGTCACCCTGAAGTGTCGTTCGGCCGGCTGGTACGGGTCGGTGGCGGTGCCGATGACGACGGACTCGCCCTTGATGAGCGCGCGATGTTTGTCGCTGCCGTGGCGGAGCGTGCGTGCGAGCACGTCGGCGGCGTTGCGTTTGACGAAGATGTGTCGCTCGAAGGCGAGCCAGGGCGGGATGCGCTCGACGTCGGCGGCGGTGTCATCGACGAGACGATCGGCGGCGGATGCGCGCTCCATGACGTAGCGATGCGCATAGCGTGCGTAGCAGTACGCGCATCCGAAGGCGCAGCCGATGTAGGGGTTGATCGACCAGTAGGCCATCCCGGTCGCGCGGGTGTCGTTGAGGATGGTGCGCGCGTGGGTGGAGTAGTAGGTGATGTCGCTTTGGGCGCCGATGACGGGGAGCTGGCGGAGCGAGCGCTGGACCGCTTCGGGGAAGAGGGGGAGGGTGTGGGCAGCGGGGAGGGAAAAGGGCATCTGATCGGTTCCAACCGGGGCGGAATGATGGTGGGAACTGAGGATACCGAATGGATACCGAACACGCAAGGCCAACACTTCGTTTCGGACGGGGCCTTTCGAGCGCCGTCAGGGGAGAGTTTCGCATGAGCGAGGGAGCGCTTAACTACTTGTCAGATAACGTATTATCAGCTTCCTCATTCCCCAGCACCAGCCGATACCCCTGCTTCGGTATCGTCAGAATGTGCCGCGGCCGATGCGGCTCGCGCTCGAGCTTGCGGCGCAGCTCGGCCAAGTGCGTATCGAGCGTCCGGCTCACCACCCCCGGATCGTAGCCCCACACCTCGCGCAGCAGCTCCTCGCGCTCGACCACCGCGCTGTTTCGCGCGATCAGCGCCGCAAGCAGCGCATACTCCTTCGGCGTCAGTTGCACCACCGCGCCCGCGCGCGTCACCTTGCGATGATCGCGATCCACCTGCACATCGCCGAAGCGCACGGGCGGCAATCGCACCACCGCGAAGCTGCCGCTCGCCGATCTGCGCAACAGCGTCTCGACGCGCGCGAGGAGCTCGAGCAATCCGAACGGCTTCGTGACGTAGTCGTCCGCGCCCAGGCGAAAGCCGCGCACCTTGTGCGCCTCCTCGGCGAGCGCGGTCAGCAGCAGCACCGGCGTCACCGAGTCGCGCTCGCGAACCGTGCGCAGCACATCGTAGCCGTTGCCGTCGGGGAGCATGAGGTCGAGGATGATGAGATCGGGCGGATCCGCCGCGATCGCGCG
>JALYSW010000198.1 GCA_030854615.1 Gemmatimonadota bacterium | reverse complement strand
CCGTTACGCTTGACCACCTTGCAGTGCTCACAAATGGGCTTGACGCTGCTACGGACTTTCACAAAAACACTCCGGTTGTGACGTAAAAATTTCCGGCCAAGTCTCGCAATATACCTGACTTAGCCATGCAAGGCAAGCGAGGGAATCGCGTTCCGGCCCCACTGCGAGATGAACGCCGCACCCCCGTCCAGGTGCCGACCGACACGGACATCCGAAGAGGCCGTTTCCGGCAGCCGAGCTAGCCCGCGATCGCCCGCCGAATGGCGGCGAGCGCTTCGCGCGGCTCCGTTGCCGCGGTCACCGCACGTCCAACCACCAGATAAGTGGCCCCGGCGGCCACCGCGCGCTCCGGAGTCACCGCGCGCGCCTGATCGTGCACATCCCCGCCTGGCAGCCGAATCCCCGGGACCAGGAGGCGCAGCGTATTCCCATACGTCGCGCGCACCATCGCAGCCTCCGCGCCACTGCACACGATCCCGTGCGCGCCCGCTCCCCGCGCGATCTCCGCGAGCCGCATCACCTCGTCCTCCACCCTGGCCACCGGTCGGCCAATCGCGTCACCCAGCGCCGCCGCGGTTAAGGAGGTGAGCACGGTCACGGCGAGCACTCCACAGGAACTCCCCGCTCCCTCGATCGCCGCGTCGAGCATCGCTCGTCCGCCACACGCGTGCACCGTCACCAGCCGCACATCCATGCGCGACGCCACGCGCGCGGCCTTGCGCACCGTGGTGGGGATGTCATGCCACTTGAGATCGAGGAAGACATCGCGCGACTCCGCGCGCATCCGCGAGACGAGCGCCGGACCGGCGCCGGTGAACAGCTCGCTGCCTACCTTGACGAAGTCGGCTTCCGCTCCGAGCCGCTCGAGCAGTACGGCCGCTTCCTCCGCATCGGGAACATCGAGAGCGATTATCGCACGTGGCTTCATCGCACCCAATCTAATGTGCCGGTGAGCTCGCGAATCGCGCGCACGTCGTGCGAGCGACACCACGCATCGAGCTCGCGCACGACACGCTCCGGCGCGCGCGGGTCGCGCAGCGCGGCGGTGCCCATCGCTACGAGCGACGCGCCGGCGAGGAGATATTGCACGGCATCGGTGCCCCGCGTGATTCCCCCGACACCCATGATCGGCACCTGCACCGCGCGACTGACCAGCCACGTCGCACGCACGCCAACGGGGAGCAGCGCCGCGCCGCTCATCCCGCCCGTGCCGAAGCCGAGGGCGGGACGACGCGTTTCCACATCGATCACGAGCCCCGGTATCGTGTTCACCAGCGAGATTCCGTCGGCCCCCGCATCGACGGCGATCTTCGCGGCGCCCGCGATGTCGGCAAGCGACGGGCTGAGCTTCACGAAGAGAGGGCGCCTCGTCGCCGCACGCGCCCCACGCACGACGTCCGCCAGCGCGCGCGGATCCGCGCCGAACTCGAGACCACCGGCCCTCGTGTTCGGGCAGCTGACGTTCAGCTCGAAGGCGGCGATGCCCGTCTCGCCGGCAAGCTCGCCAACGACCGTCGCGTAGTCCTCGACGAGGTCGCCGACCACATTCACGATCACGCGCGCGCGCGACAGATTCGCTGCGAGCCACGGAAGATCATGCGCGCGCACATCCGCGACGCCGGGATTCGCGAGTCCGATCGCATTGAGCATTCCGCCGGGCGTGTCGACCACACGAAGTGGCGGCGCACCGTTGCGCGGCTTGATGCTCACCGCCTTCGTCACGATGCCGCCGAGCGCTTCGAGATCGATCACGCCGGCGATTTCGCGTCCGTATGCCGCCGTTCCCGAGGCGAGCATCACGGGATTCTGGAAGCGGATCCCCGCGACGTCGACGGCGAGGATGTCTGCGGTCACGGCGAGGTGCTGCCGAGCCTGCGCTCGTAGTTGTCGAGATACTCGTTCACGGCGGTCGCGATCGCGTTCGCAATCGCGCGCTGCTTCACCGGATTGGAGATGAAGCGCGCCTCCTCGGCGTTCGTCCCGAAGCCGATCTCCACGAGCACCGCGGGCATGTATGCCCTGACCAGCACCATGAAGCCTGCCTGCTTCACGCCGCGGCTCGGTCCCTCCTCGACGGCGCCGAGACGACGCTGGATGATTTCCGCGAGCTCACTCGATTCGCGCAGATGCTCGTTCTGCGCCATGTCCATCGTGATGAAGTTGAGCGGGTCATCCTTGCCACTCGACGGGCCGCCCTCGAAGTGCACCGATTCGTTTTCCATCTTCTCGACGCGTTTCGCATCCTCCGTCTTCGCCTCGGCGAGAAAGTACGTCTCGTAGCCGCGCGCGTCGGCCGGCTTCTTCCACGCGAGATTCGCGGCGTTCACGTGGATCGACACGAAGACATCGCCGTGCACCTCGTTCGCGATCTTCCCCTGATCGCCGAGGGTGATGAGGGTGTCGCGCGTGCGCGTCATCGTCACGCTCATTCCCCGCGCGCGCAGCGCGGTGTCGAGCTTCTGCGCGACTGCGAGCGTGATGTTCTTCTCGTAGATCGTCCGGCGACCGCCGATCGGGCCGTGCATGCCGGTGTCCGGGCCCCCGTGCCCGGCGTCGACGACGATGCGGCGCTTGCGCGTTCGAGTACCCGGACGCGTCGGCGACGCACGCTTCTCCGTGACTTCGGATGCGGCGAGAATCGCGACGCTCGACGCCGCGGGCGATCCGGTGAAGCGAAGCTCGGCGCGGCCGGCATTGTACCGGAGCCGGTCCGACGCGAGGCGCGGGAGCAGCTCGGCCACCAGCTCGAAGGGAACGTGCAGATGTCCGTCGACGACGAAGGGCGCGGCCGCGAGAGGCACGATCTGCCCGCCGATCGTCGCGAACGGAAGCTGGTCGCGGATCTCCATGTCGACGCCCGCGACCTTCACCGCGAACCGTCCGTTGCCAAGGTCGGAGATGTTGAGCGGCACGAGCGGCGCGAGGCGCTCGAGCGAGATCGCCGCGCCGAGGTTGGTCTCGACGAGCGGAACGATGCTTTCGCTCTCGCCGGCACGCACCGACAGCACGGACGGCGTCGTCGCGGCGAGC
>JALYSW010000177.1 GCA_030854615.1 Gemmatimonadota bacterium | reverse complement strand
TCGAGAGAACGAACGTGCACAGGGCAAGGGTGATACCCAGCCGCACCCGCCGCAGCCTTTCGAAGGGACCAAAGAAGCAGGTGCCCGAGACATCTTCAGTGCGCATATTATAACTTGTCGTTTGCAGTACCACGCGGAAGTGGCGGAATTTGGTAGACGCGCTGGACTTAGGATCCAGTGGGGTAACCCGTCCGGGTTCGAGTCCCGGCTTTCGCATCGGATTCTCAGGCATTGAGTTACGTGCGCGCGCAATATCCGCGGTAGATAGCGCGAGCGGCTGCGCATCCTGCGGGGCTGCCGGTAGCGCGATGCAGGCACTGCGACAGCGTGAGATGTGATTGGCGCGCGCGGGTGAGGAAATACCGACGTGATAATGAGGGAAATTCCTCTTGCCCTCAGCCGGGGACGGACGCACCTTAGACTCGAAGAGGGCGGCGTTACGGCCCCGCTTCGTCTACTCAGCGAACAAGTCCGATCGATCCTGGAGATCCACTATGGTGGCAACAGGTCGTACGATTCGTGACGGCGTGGTGGCGGGGCTCATCGGGTACGCGGCGGTTGCCGCGTTCTACCTTGCGTTCGATCTGCTGGCGGCGCGAGGAATGCTGTATACCGTTGACCTGCTGGGAAGGGCAGTATTCCGCGGACTGCGCGATCCCTCCATTCTGCAGCAGGGCCCCATTCAACCCGATGTGCCGGCAATCCTGTTGTATAACGGATTGCATCTGGTGATTGCGCTGGCGGTGGGCCTGATCGTGGTCTGGTTGGTGGGGCAGGCCGAGCGCCACCCGTCGCAAGCGCTCCTCATTCTGTTCGTGATCGTCGCCGGCTTCGTCGTCACCGTGATCGGGGTCGGCGTGTTGACCGAGCCAATGCGTGCCGTCCTGCCGTGGTGGTCCATCGTGGTGGCCAACGGGCTGGCCACGTTGCTCGCCGGCGCGTACGTGCTGCGCGTACGACCGGGTACCTGGCGCCGTCTCGTACCGTTGGCGGGGTGAGCGCGGCACGCGATCAGACGCGTCGGAACGCCAGCACGCCGTTCTGCCCGCCAAAACCGAACGAGTTGGAGATCGCCGCGTCCACACGCATCTGACGCGCCGTGTTGGGTACGACGTCGAGCGGGCACTCCTCGTCGGGCGTCTCGAAGTTGATGGTTGGAGGCACCACGCCGTGCTTGACGGTCAGCGCGGTGGCTGCTGCCTCGATGGCGCCCGCGGCGCCGAGTGTATGGCCAAGCATTGACTTGATGGAGCTGACCATGGGCGGCGCGGCGAACGCGGTGAGAATGGCCCGCGACTCGGTGGCGTCGTTGGCCCGCGTCGACGTGCCGTGGGCGTTGATGTACTGCACGTCCGACGCGTTGAGACCGGCGTCGGAGAGGGCCATCGTCATGGCCGCGGCGGCCCACTTGCCGTCGGGGTTGGGTTGCGCGAGGCTGAACGCATCGCTGGTCATGCCGAAGCCGGCGAGTTCGGCGATTGGTTCGGCGCCGCGCGCGCGGGCATGCTCTAACGTCTCGAGCACGAGGACTGCCGCTCCCTCTCCCATCACAAATCCGTCGCGGTCCCGGTCGAACGGCCGGCTGGCGCGCGCCGGATCGTCGTTGCGCCTTGAGAGCGCTCCCATGGCGGCGTAGCCGTTGAGGACGAACGGTGTGATCGTGGATTCCACGCCGCCGGCGAGCATGACGTCGGCGTGGCCGGCCCGCAGGATGGCGAGGGCCATGCCGATGGAATGGGCGCCGGTGGCACACGCCGATATCGCAGCGAAGTTGGGGCCGTGCACTTCGAGCGCGATGGCGACGTTGCTCGCAGGCATATTCGGGATGACCATGGGAACGCAGAACGGACTGATCGCCCTGGGACCGCGTTCGAGGAAGCCCTGGTGCTGCTCCTCCAGTTCGTTGTAGTCGCCCGCCGCGGTGCCCACGCAGCACCCAACGCGCAGCGGCTGTTCGTTGGCCAGATCGAGGCCGGCGTCCTTGACCGCGTCCATGGCCGCGCCCACCGCCATCTGTGAATTGCGCGCCATGCGTTTGGCCAGTTTGTGCGGCAGATAAGCCAGCGGATCGAAGCCGCCGACTTCGGAGGCGATCTGCGTGGAGTAGAGCGTCGCATCGAAGGCGGCGATCCCGCGCACGCCCGAGACGCCATTGATAAGCGCCGACCAGAAATCCCGGCGCGATGAGCCGATGGAACTGATCACGCCGATTCCCGTTACCACCACCGTTGTTCGTGAAGTCATGATCCCTGCTGCGGCGTGTCGCGCTCCTCTCGCCTCCTGTCGTCAGGCCCGTTCGTCATGATGAGTCTCCTGTGGTGAACCAACCCTTCAGGTTATCGAGGCAGGTATGCTGATTCAACCGTGCGAATGTTCGCACCTGAGGAGGCGCGCTCAGAGCGACCCGTGATATGTCTTTGGTCGTGATCGCCGAGAGTGCGGACGGCGTGAAGCGCACAAGAAGCAAAGGGGAGGAGAAGACCGATGAATGAGCGGATCCCGCAGCCGCTTACCGCTGAGGAATGGGACGCGATCTACGAACATGGTTTTCGTGTAGTCGTCACCTGGCTTCGAGACTTCCTTACCATTCTTATGGCGGCATCGGCGCGGGTGAAGACACCCACGTAGGCAGCGGTTCGACAGTGGTAGTAACGTCGAACGTCGGCGAAAGGGTGAAGATCGAGAACATGTACAGAGGATTCTCCGCTGGAGCGACGATGCGCTCTGCGCCGAGATCAAGAAGCGTCACGCGTAAAGCGCGCGAGAAACGGAGTGTGAGTCAGGGTGGAGGCGCGATGAAGTCGTAGTAGCGGTCGTGGTGCGAGTGTGGTTTCGGGTCGAAGCGTGCCGCTCGGTGCCACGCCGTAGCAGGCGCGATATACTCCTCAGAGCAGGGCGCCTGGACTTAGGATCCATTGGGGCAACCCGTCCGGGTTCGAGTCCCGGCTTTCGCATCCTGATGTCGGAGCTATTCCAGCGGCAATGATGCTGGTCGGGAGAGGTGTTGTAGCTCGCGACTTCGCTGCGGAACTCTCCATGCGAGGCCAGACGACTGAGCACTTGAAGGACGGGTAGCGCGCCCATGAGTGTACGAGTACGTCATCGACAAATGGCACCACGGCGATCGCGCCTACCAACGATACGTGGCCGAGGCGCGGGCGAGATTGAGAGGGATGCGGAGCCGTCGAGACTCGGATTCCGGTTTCGCCGACGGTGAAGCCCTGAGAAACTGGAAGCCACGTCGCGCGCCAGAGGCGTTTCGCACTATACTAGGCATCCCCAAGGCGAGGCGCCGACGTGCCCGATCTTGATCTTCACGAACGGCTGCAGGAGGCGGTCGGTAGCGCGTATCAGCTCGAGCGGGAGCTGGGCGGCGGGGGAATGAGCCGACTGTTCGTCGCGACGGAGCGGTCGCTGAACCGCCAAGTCGTCATCAAGGTGCTGCCCCCTGATCTATCGAGCGCGGTGAGTGCCGCGCGCTTCCGGCAGGAGATCGAGCTCGCCGCGCAGCTGCAGCATCCCCACATCGTGCCCATTCTTGCCTCGGGCGCATCGAACGACCTGCTCTACTACATCATGCCGTTCGTCCGCGGCGAGTCGGTCAGGCAGCTGCTCGCGACGAGCGGCAAGCTTCCCGTGCGCGATGCCGTTCGCATTCTGTCTGAAGTGGCGGCTGCATTGGGGTACGCGCATCGCCGAGGCATCGTGCACCGCGACATCAAACCCGGAAATATTCTGATGGCGGACGGCGTCGCGGTGCTCGCCGACTTCGGCGTGGCGCGTGCGATCTTCGCGGCCCGCGAGAAGGAGGCTACCGACGACCCAGCCCTCACGGCAACTGGCACATCAGTTGGGACGCCAACGTACATGGCTCCGGAGCAGGCGCTGGCCGACGGCTACATCGACGGACGCGCGGATCTGTACTCCCTCGGCGTCGTGGGTTACGAGATGCTGGCCGGAAAGCATCCCTTCGCGGCGACATCGGCGCAGGCGATGATCGTGGCGCATCTCACGCAGGCTGCGCCGGAAGTTGAAGAGGTACGACCGGAGACGCCGCCATCCGTGAATGCGGCGATTGCACGGAGTCTGGAGAAGGACCCTGCGAAGCGCTTTCGCACGGCAGAGGACTTTCGGCTGGCGCTCGAAAATCCCGATACTCGCGTGCCGCATGCCAAGCGAAGGATATGGCCGATCGCTGCTCTAATTGCGGGCGCCATCGCCGCAGTCGCTATTGGCTTTCTCGCCGTTCGGCGGTCGCATGCCGCGACGTTGGATGCGAACATGATCGCCGTCGCGCCCTTCGATGTCGTCGACCCGGATCTCAAGCTCTGGCACGAGGGCATGGTCGATGTTCTCGCACGCAATCTGGATGGCGCCGGGCCTCTGCGAACCGTGTCGCCAAGCGTGATCACCCAGCAGTGGACGGGTCGTGGCGACAGGGAGTCGGCGGCAGCGCTCGGGAAGGCTACCGGCGCCGGCCTCGCAGTCTTCGGGAGCCTGATCCATTCCGGAAGCGATTCGGTGAGCGCATCTGTCTCCCTTGTAGATGCGAAATCCGGCAGCGTGATCGGCGAGGTGGTGCGAAAGGAGGCCGCGTCTCACATGGACCGGCTGTCCGATTCGTTGACGATCGGGTTGCTGCGCGAGCTCGGCAGATCTCGCGGACTCGTCGGTGCCCAGATGTCGTCGGTGGGTACATCGTCGCTTCCCGCGCTCAAGGCCTTCTTACGCGCAGAGCAGTTCTTCCGGCAATCCTCGTGGGACTCCGCGTATACGTACTACGAGCGCGCGACGACGGTTGACTCGCAATTCGCAATCGCGCTCTCGCGGGAAGGCCGTGCCCTGAATTGGACTCCGTCAGCATCGGATTCCGAGCCCACACGAGCACGGCCGGATTGGAGAGAGTTGCTCGAACGTGGCGCGCGATTCAACCACGGGCTCGCGCCGCACGATAGTCTGCTCGTAGCCATCTACGGGCTGCTGGGAAGCCTGTTCAAGACTGGCCAGTTCATGCAGCCCTTGAGCTACCAAATGAGGAAGCGTCTTTTTTCCATGCTGGACGACGGGGTGACGAAATATCCCAATGATCCCGAGATCTGGCTCGCCCGCTGCGATGCCCAGTACAACGTGGCTTCGGGACCGATGGTCGGTGTGCCGGAACGGGAAACGCTGCACTCATGCGATCGCGCCATCGCGCTCGACTCGTCGCTCACGCCGGCATACCTGCACGCCGTTCAGCTGTCCTTCCACTACGGCACCGCCGATGGCCGCAGGCACCTCGCCGCGTATCTCAATCAGCATCCCACCGACTTGATCTCGGATGCCATGCGTCTGGCTTATCGGCTGACTGACGCCTCCCTCGCGCGTGATGCCGAAACCCGGCAAACGATCGATACGGCATCGGACTTCCTGGTCGGGACGACCGCCGACCTGCTCGCCGAATGGGGTGATTCGGCGGAGACCGTTGTCTGGATGGCCCGTCGCGCACTCGATACGCGGGCTGGGAGAGGGGCGGATTCAGTCGACAAGCGCGAGTTGCTCGCATTCTGGTTGGCGCAGCGCGGACACGCGATCGAGTCGATGCACACTCTTCCTGATGTGAATCGCGCGATAGACTTCGCCGTTTTGGATGCCATACCGATGACCGTCGTAGACAGTGTTACTCCGAAGACTCTCGGCGGTTGGTGCCCGATGTGCCTCCTATCCCTCTTTGGAATTCGCAGCGACACCGCAAGACTGCGCCGAACTATGGAATGGGGAGCTTCCCTCACCAGAAATTTTCCGGATAGTGTGAGGGTGACGGAGCCATACTATATCACGTCGGCGCACGCATGGAATACACTGGCGCGGCACGACACGGCGGGCGCGATGCGAGAGTTCGCCGCGATTCCCGACAGCCTCTGCAACGCCTGCGGGTTTGTCTTTCTCACTCGCGCGCGGCTCTTCATCGCGCGGGGCAAGTACGCGGAGGCCGCCGAAGTGTTGGACGAGCGAGGAGCCCTCCGACGAGACGACGTCATCGGCACGCTCACGGAGTTCGAGCGCGGACGTGTCGCCGAGAAGCTCGACGACAAACCGCG
>JALYSW010000173.1 GCA_030854615.1 Gemmatimonadota bacterium | reverse complement strand
CGCGCGCATTGCCCGCGCGCGCGGTCGGCCGGTGACCGCGTCGCTGATGACGCGCGTCGACACGCGCGCGGCGATCGGCGCGCTCACCGTTGCGCGAGGGATGCTGTTCGCCGAGCCGGGATCTTCGGCGCGCGCGACCACAGTGGAGCTCGGCGGCGATGCGCCGACCGTCGACACAGCGGTCGCGCGCCAAATCGTTCACGACTATTCGCTCGCCAGCTTCGCTCAGCTGTCCGGCGACGAGAGCGGGATCGATCCCGCGCCCGAGAGCTTTCTGGCCTATCTCAGATGCCCTGCGCAATATCTCGCGATCGCCCGCGGCGGAATCGCGGTGTCATCTCTTGATTCAGTTTGTAAGCTTCGGTAAATTCACAGCTTATGTCATTTCAAGACCTCGGCGCGCGGCTGGCAGAGGTGGGGGATCGGGTGGCTGCGGCAGTGGCGCGCGGAGGGCACGGACAGCGGGTCACCCTGATCGCCGTCACCAAGACGCACGGGCCCGATGCGGTGCAGGCGGCCTGGCAGGCGGGTGTGCAGAACGTCGGCGAAAACAAGGTTCAGGAAGCACTGGGCAAGATGGCCGCGGTCGATGTGCCGGTGCGCTGGCATCTCATCGGTCACCTGCAGCGCAACAAGGTTCGTGATCTCGACCACTTTGCAGTCGTGCATTCGATCGATCGCGACTCGATCGCAGACGCGGTGAGCGCGTTCGGCCTCGCGCGGAAGCGGAGCGTCGATGCGCTCGTGCAGGTGAACGTCGCAGGGGAAGACACGAAGGGCGGATTTGCGCCGGCAGAGATGCCTGCGGAGTCCGAGCGGTTCGTCTCGCGTGCGGGGCTGCGCGTGATGGGGGTGATGACGATGGCTCCGCTCGGTGCCGACGAGCGCACCACGCGATCGGTGTTTCAGGGCGCGCGAGCCGCGCGCGACTTGCTGGTGAACGCGGGACACCCCGCGTTCGATCTCTCGATGGGAATGTCGAACGACTACGAGCTGGCCGTCGAGGAAGGGGCAACCATGATCCGACTTGGCACCGTCCTGTTTGGAGAGAGAGGCCTATGAGCGACGAATCCTTTCACCTCACTCCGCTCGACATTCGGCGCTACGACTTCGGCGCCAAATCGTTCCGGGGTTATGACGAGAAGAAGGTCGAAGACTTTCGGAATCAGGTCGCCGAAGAGCTCGAGCGACTCACGCGCGTGAACCAGGATCTCGACTCCAAGGCGCGCGGCTTCCATGAGCAGCTCCGCGCGTTTCGCGAGCGCGACAAGGCGCTCAACGAGGCGCTCGTCTCGGCGCAGCAGCTGCGCTCCGAGATTCGGGAGCAGGCAGAGCGCGAGGCGCAGCTGATCTTGCGCGAGGCACGCGCCGAAGGGGAGCGTCAGTTCGACCAGGTTCGCAGCGACACGCGTCAGCTCGAGGCCGACATGGTCGGGCTCGAGAAGTCGCGAAGAGCCTTCATCGGCCAGCTGCGACAGATCGCGGAGCGCCAGCTCGCGGAGCTCGCTGCCGCAGAAGGCGCATCGCGCGGGCTGCCCGCGCCTCCCACTCCGGCGCCGAAGGCCAGCGACGATGCCGATGGAGAAAGCCGCGTGCACATGAAGACCCCCGCCTGGCTGGAGTCGCTCGTCAAGGAATGACGCCGTATCGGTTCGACGATCCACTTCCGCACTTCCAGGTCGCACCGCACATCGCGCACACGCGCGCGCAGGCATTCGCGGCTGCGCAGGTCGTGCGCGACCGCTTCGGCCGCGTCCCGGACGTCGCCATCATCCTCGGCACTGGGCTCGGCGCGCTCGGTCGCGCCATCGAGACAGACACCGTCATCGACTACGCGGACATCCCCGGCTTTCCGCTGTCGACCGTGGAGTCGCACGCCGGGCGGCTGCTCTGCGGCACGCTCGGCGGCAAGACCGTCGTCGCGATGCAGGGGCGCTTCCATCTCTACGAAGGCTACTCCGCCCAGCAGGTGGCCTTTCCCGTTCGCGTGATGCGCGAGCTCGGCGCGCACACACTCGTGGTGTCCAACGCATGCGGCACGCTGCACCCGCTCTGGAA
>JALYSW010000171.1 GCA_030854615.1 Gemmatimonadota bacterium | reverse complement strand
CGGAGTGGGAGAGCGGAGGGGCGTCGGCGCGTAAGGTAGCGGGGCCGTCCAAGCGTGTCAAAGTTGTGTGGCGCCTTGACATAAGCGCTCGCCCGCGCCTAATTTTGGGGTTCCAATTGAGCCCACTGTTCATACGCATCTGGAGAGTTCTGTGCCGAATATCGCCTCCGCGAAAAAGAACATGCGGAAGTCCCGCGCCGCCGCCATTCGCAACCGCGCCCAGCGCTCTGCGCTTCGGACCGCGCTCAAGAATGCCGTCGCGACAGATGCGACTCCCGAAGTGAAGACGCTGGCCGTCGTGCTACTCGACCGTGCCGCGCGAAAGGGGCTCATTCACAAGAATGCAGCCGCGCGTCGCAAGAGCCGACTCGCCAAGCCGATCGTCGCTGCGTAATCGCGAGCGTCGGTTGAAAAAACGAGGGCCGGGATGATCTCCCGGCCCTTTGTGCGTCCGAGCTCAGGCGCGACAGCTAGAGCGCCGCGAGCTCCGCGCCGCATCGCTCGCAATACCACTCGGTGGGATAGTTGAGCGTTCCGCACTCCTGGCACTTGAGCGTCTTCACCTGCTCCGGCGGCGCTTCCTTCAGATAGCTCGGCACGCTCTCGCGCGACCCTGCCTGCGGAAAGCGCGGCTCCACGCGCGGCGGCGCGGGCGCGTCCGGCATGATCAGAGGCAGCCCGCTCGCGACGACGGGCGCGACCTGCGACGGACGCTGTCTGACCGGCGGCGACATCGGCATCGTCACCATCGGCTCGGGTGCGGGCGGCGGCGGCGGCGCTACCGGCTCTGGCGGCCGCTCACGCGTCGGGTTCACAACGGTGTGCTCGCCTGTGTTGCGATCGACCATCGTCTTGAGAAACTCGAGATCGTCGAACGGATTCGGCTCACTCACCTTCGCTACGGCACGCGGACCCGAGGGACGCGAAGGCGCCGGTGGTTGATTGCCTCCAATGGCGTTCTCGAAGGAGAGCTCCCAGTCGGCGGGGGTCGGCGCGGGTGGCGCATCACTCGGCGCCGGCGCCGGCGCGCCCGAGTCGACGAGGCGCAGCCGCGTCGCGTCGGACGCAGGACTCTCTGCGCGCGCGGGCTCGGTCGAGGTCGTGACGGGAAGCGGCGCCGTCCCAACATCGAGCAGATGACGGAGCTGCGAGAGCTCAGCCTGCACGCCCCCGCGCTCCTCACTCAGGCCGGCGATCGCCCGGCTTGTGCGCTCGGTGACCTCGGTGAAGTGCTCCGATGCCAGCTCGCCAACCGTCGCGCGCAGCTCGGCCTCCGCCGCCTCATCGCGATGCTTGGCTTCTTCACTGTCGAGCGCCGTGAGCCTGTCGATGAGCGTGCTCTCGAGCTCCTGCAACGCCGTGCGATGCGTGCGCAGCTCTTCGACCACGTGCTGCAGACGCGCGCCGTAGTCGGCGTGCACACGCGTGTAGATGTGCACGGGCGTCGTCGCGCGCTTCGCCTCCAACGCGGCCAGCCACGCCTCGAAGCGTTGCCGCTCCTCGTAGAGCGCGGTGACCTGTTCGAATTGGGTTTGCGTTGCCGCTTTCGCCATGCCTCGCTCCATGCGTTCCAGCATAATGGCAGCCGCCGCGCCTGTTTCCCCATCGCCGTTCTTCACAACACGGCAGCAAGGTGACCGATCGCGCCAGACAAGTGTAATATTCCTTTAACCTTGACCGCTACCTCGGACGCGCGGTAACGGCCCCCGTTTGCCCCCGGGCCCGATGTCTCACATTAGCGCGATTATGCCTCGGTCGCGCGATGCACCACGGCTCCGCCTACTACTGTGTAGCGCGCACGCCCACGCAGCGTCTTCCCCGTGTAGGGGGTGTTACGCCCCTTCGAGAGAAAGGTGGCGGGATCGACCTGCCATGCAAACTTCGGATCGAAGACGGTGACATCGCCGATGGAACCCGATGCGAGCGTGCCGCCCGGCAACCCGAAGAGCCGCGCGGGGCGCGTCGACATGCGGTCGACCAGCGTTTTGAAATCGATCATTCCGCTGTCCACGAGCTCCGTCACCACCAGCGCGAGCGCGGTCTCGAGCCCGACGATGCCGAACGGCGCATCCGCGAATTCGCGGTCCTTCGCGTCGTAGTGGTGCGGCGCGTGATCCGTCGCGACGAGGTCGATGGTGCCGTCTCGCAGCGCCTCCTGCAATACCGCGACATCCTCCGCCGTGCGCAGCGGAGGATTCATCTTCGCCGCCGTGCGATACCCCTCGACCGCGCTCTCGGTGAGCGTGAGATGATGCGGCGTGACCTCCGCCGTCACGTTGATCCCGCGATCCTTCCCCCACCGAATGAGCTCGACGCTCCCCTTCGTGCTCATGTGCGCGAGATGCACATGACCGCCGGTGCGGCGCGCGAGGAGAATATCGCGGATTACCATGATCTCCTCGGCCTCCGACGGAATTCCCTTGAGGCCGAGTCGCGCGCTGACGATCCCCTCGTTCATTGAACCGCCGTGCGCGAGCGTGAGCTCCTCGCAATGATCGATGACGGGGATCCCGAACGTCTGCGCATACTCGAGCGCGGTGCGCATCAGGTGCGCGCTCACCACCGGGCGCCCGTCGTCGCTCACGGCGACCGCGCCGGCCGCGACCATCTCGCCGAACTCCGCGAGCGATTCGCCCTTCTGCCCGACGGAGATCGCGCCGATCGGATGCACGCGTGCTGCGGAAACGCGGCTCGCCTGCCGAATGATGAAGCCGACCGCCGCCTGGTTGTCCGTCACCGGCTCCGTGTTCGGCATCGCGCAGATCGCGGTGAAGCCGCCCGCCGCCGCCGCGCGCGCGCCGGTCGCGATCGTCTCCACATCCTCCCGGCCGGGCTCGCGCAGATGACAGTGCACATCGATGAACCCCGGCGCGACGAATGCTCCGGCGCAATCGAGGCGCTCGGCGCCGTCGGGATGCCCGAGGTTGCGGCCGATCGCCTCGACCTTCCCGCCGCGCAGCAGAACATCGGCGATCTCATCGCGCCCCGTTGCCGGATCGATGACGTGTCCGCCCTCCAGGAGCACATCTCGAATGGATTGCGGCATCAGCGCTCCCCCCCGCCCTTCGCGGCTTCTGCCAGCTCCGGTTTTCCGCCGGCGAGCAGGTAGAGTACAGCCATGCGCACCGCCACGCCGTTCGTCACCTGATTGAGGATCACACTGTGCGGCCCGTCGGCCACATCGGAATCGATTTCGACGCCGCGGTTCATGGGGCCCGGATGCATGATCAGCACATCATGCTTCGCGCGCTCCAGCCGTTCGCGCGTGACGCCGAACACGCGATTGTACTCGCGCAATGACGGGATGTAGCCGCTCGTCATCCGCTCGAGCTGTAGCCGGAGGATGTTGAGCGCCTGCGCCCACTCGATCGCCTCCTCCACGCGCGGAAAGACCTTCACCCCCAGCTCCGCGATCGCATGGGGCAGCAGCGACTTCGGCCCGCACACCGCCACCTCGGCGCCCATCTTCTTCAATCCCCAGATGTTCGATCGGGCCACGCGCGAGTGCAGCACGTCGCCGACGATGCAGACGCGCAGCCCCTCGAGCGATCCGAAGTGATCGCGCAGCGTGAGGAGGTCGAGCAGCCCCTGCGTCGGGTGCTCGTGCGTGCCATCGCCCGCGTTGATGACGTTGCTCTCGA
>JALYSW010000168.1 GCA_030854615.1 Gemmatimonadota bacterium | reverse complement strand
ACGCTGCGGGTGGCGGTCTAACTCATTAGCTTGCGCGAGCTTAAATAATTTCGCCCCCGTAGCTCAGGTGGATAGAGCAGCGGTTTCCTAAACCGTTGGCCGGGTGTTCGAGTCACCCCGGGGGCATGGGCACTTACGCGATTTTGCGTAGTGGCAAGTGGGCGGTTTTGTGTGCGGTTTCTGTTTTTGGTGTGAAGGAGGAGATGTCGGATGCGACGACGTGGAGGACCCCAGCGGTTCAGTGAGGACTTCCGCCCCCGTGGCGCCGAACGTGATCGATCGACAGTTTAGTCTCGACGCGCATCTCCCGAGTCACTATCACGTACATCCGCACGCGGGAAGGCTGGCTCTATCTCGCGGTGGTGCTGGACCTCGCCTCGCGACGAGGCATGAGTGGTTGCGGGAACATCGACGAGAGGCGCTTGCGTCGCGCGCATTCGACATCATCGAGTCTGTCGCGTCTGGCGGGTCACGATCTCAAGGCCGTGAATGAAGAGCTTGCCAGTTTTTGGCTGGCAGTCTACGCCGCAGTAGACATGGACGATCGCCTTTGAGGATCGATGCTTGCAGAGCTAGTTCCCATCGAGCACTGCCTAGATATAAGAGCGCAGTTTGTTCTCGGGAAATCAGCGGAACGTCTTCCGTCTAGATACCCAAACTACAGCGGCCTTCCATGAAATCGCATGACAGCAAACGGTCTGCCGCGCCCGTCAGGTACGATAGTCGTCACTCCATGGTACGGCGGAACCCATGGCGGAGTTGCCGTCGCGGCCGAAAGCCTGGTTCACGGACTCATTGCGGCGGGGGGAGAGGCTGTCGTCGTGAAGCTCGTGCCGGATGGGTGGATGCCTCGATCGTTGCTCGGGACCGCTGGCGAAGAAATCGTAGAACTGTGCGTGCGTGCGCGGTCAACAGCCGCAGGGACGCTTCCTCAGCGAATGGGATTTCACCTCCGACAAGGAATTGCGCGACAAAGCCTTCGTCGAATTGTTCGGAAATACAAAGTACGGGTCGTGCACTTTGCCTACGCAATCGAGGGATACGCTGAGCTCGCACGGCAGGCTCGAAGAATGGGGTTGAAGGTCGTCACGACTTTTCACGGCGCGGACGTGAACAACACACTGCAGCATCCTGCGACGCGTCACATAGTCGACGACATCGTAGCCGAATCAAATCACGTAACCGTCGTATCTCGGACGCTCTTTGATCGCCTCACGACTGCGATTCCCGACGTAGCGCCTCGACTGTCCTTGATACATAATTCCGTTCCGACGACATTCGCCACTGCGGCGGAGGCGCTGCTGGCGACCGATGTCGCGGCGCCGCGCTGGGACGTTCTCCTCGTGGGACAGTTGATCCCCCGCAAAGGTGGCGATGTTCTTCTGGACGCTCTGGCGCGTGTGCGGGAGCAGATCCCCACGGTTCGCGCCGCGTTCGCAGGTGCCGGATATTTCGAAGAAGAACTTCGCGCACAAGTAAGCCGACTCGGCCTCAGCTCAAACGTTGAGTTCCTTGGAGAGCTCCCGCGTGAGAGCCTCACGGCAGCCTATCGATCAGCCAAGCTGCTTGTCATCGCGAGCCGCGCGGAGGGATTACCACTGGTCTTGCTCGAGGCGCTTTGGCTTGGAGTGCCCGTAGTTGCAACGGAGGTGGATGGGATGCCTGAAGTAGTCGTGGACGGTGTGAACGGACTGCTAGTGCCTCCGGAGGATGCGGGCGCTCTCGCGGACGCTCTGCTGCGCACTCTTCTCGATAATGAGCTTCGACGGCATCTCGCCGGTCAAGCGCGGGCCTCCATTGCCGATCGCTTTTCGCCGGAAGCTTCCACGGCCAAATACCTCGACGTCTACCGCCGGCTCCTTGCCGAGTCTTGATGCCGCTTGGCCAGGTCGCACACTACGCGCCGCGGGTCGAACGTAGGAGACGAGATCTTGGAAGCCAGGCCTTCAGATACGCCACTGCAGCGGTCACAGAAGGCCGCACGCGGAAACTCGCCGTAAATGATGGTCGCGCGAGTGTGTTTCGACGCTCGCACCAGCGAGTCTAGCCGATTTCCCAGTGCGCAAGCGCGAGCCGTTGTGTCGTACGGTGGGCCTCGCTCCAGTCAAGTTCGGGGCGCAGAGCGCATGCACAACCTCTACTGGCAGGGAATCAGTGAGGCGCGCGCTGTGGTGCCTTGCAGTTTTCGCTCCTTCGGTGACATCTGCGCTCGTGCCGCAGAGCGACAACGGTTGGGTCCAGATCAACGGTTCACCCAACCCCGTCTACATGGACACCACAAGCGAAGTGCATGAGAGCGCTAATGTAAGGAGGTTTGGGTGCGCGTGGATTATTCGAGGCCTGAACCGTTTTGCCCGACGATCCCGACGCTGCCTGCTCGTCAGACCGAACGTGTTCGTATCGATTGCGCCGCGCACACATTTGCACACGGGCAGGGCGCGCAGTACGACTACACCGGTCGCGTTATCGCGAGTGGTGATAAGCACTCCGTAAATCCGAGTCAGCCTATCGCGGGAGCTATGAGCGACGCGGTCGTGCGGGTCGTGTGCAGGCGCAGCTTGCGAAAGGTGAGCGGCATCGGCACTTACGAAAGATGATCAAAGCCGAGCCGGGCGTCGTCATTCTTGACGTGCACGTGTTCGACTCATTGAAAACGTTGCCGTGCGCAGCGGAATAAAGAACGGTATGAAGAAGCGCAACCTGACGATTTGGCCGACGGGATTGAATGTTTTCGAAGCAATGAAAAGCGGCAACGCGGTTGCCCGTGCGGGTGCACTCGCGAATCTCGGGTGCATGGCGGGCAATCGGCGGCTGTTGCCACTGCCAATCGAACTATTGCGCGAGAACGGCGCAGCGCTGCTGCGTGGCGAAGCGTCGCAGCCTCACGACCCGTCGATAATTGATCGACACATTCGGCATCCTCACGAGGTCAAGCACAAGCAAATCGAGATCGCGCGAAGGTGGCTCGACGATCGTCAGGCACGATTGGAAGATGCGCACGAAACAATTCGGCCCGACGTTATGGCCGAATTAAGGCAGTCCGGGGAGCGCGACCGGTGGCAGTCGATTGCGAATTTCTTCGACGCTGAATCACCGCACGCCGTCATGTCCGAACGGTTGATGCTGACGATGTGGAAGAACATGCCATTGCCCTACATAGAAATCGACGCGGTGCGGGCAAATGAAGCATGGCGATTGTACTTTGAAGGCATCAGCGCATCGTTTTATGGGCGCAACGTGTAAGATGCGACGCCGAAAAGCGTCGGCGTCGCGGGCCTCGAACAACTCGCGTACATGAGCTTCGCTAAGCGGCGGGTGTTCGTTACGGGCGACTAGGCGCTGCATCGCGCAGCGACCGCCGTGCTCGTTGGTCGGTGCGAAAATGCGTCCGTGCTGTGGACGAAAGAATTTCTGTCAATGGCCGCGTAACCGCCGCGTTCGCGCGGAACCGATACTGCTGGCACTTTTTTACTTGTGCTGCGGGCAGACCGTCGATTTCGCGTGCGTCGTAGCGGCCCGCAGGCGTCGACAGCTTGGCAGCTTCGAGCAGTGCCATCTGCTCCAGCGTCGCGCCTGCCCAGCGTGAGCTGCCGAAAGCGGCGAGTCCCGCGGAAGCGACCACCGACAGGCCAATACCTAAAGCCGTCCATCCCATCCAGTTCATGGCATTCCTCCGTTGGTCTGAACTTCGCGCCTTCGGTCCAGGACCGCATGCAGCGGCCGCCGCATCGCCTACGACATGGCGGAGCCACGCCAGTCACCCCGGGGGCACTTCAGAGCGACGACCATCCACCCTCGCGTCCACCACTCGCGAGCGCTTTCGCCAGCTCCGCGACGTAGCGCCTGATCATCCCGATCGTCACGCTGACCTCACCGGCCGACGTCATGTACGGATCCGCGATCTCGTGCTCACGATATCGCCCCGTCGCGGTCATCCCGCCGAAGA